>JALHUE010000415.1 GCA_022866145.1 Anaerolineales bacterium
CAAGCTGGGGGCCTCGCAGCCGTTCAGCGCCTCCAGACAGCGCTGCACGAACCAGCGCTGGTACGCCCGAGGATAGGCGCTCCAGGTCCCGCCGAGGATCAGCAGCTCGACCTTCTCCGTCGGGTGCCCGATGGCTTCTAGCGCCTGCAGCCGGGCGGTCACTTGATCCCAGGGCTCGAAGGCATGCTGCAGGGCGCGCATGGCTCCCGGCTCGTCAGGCAGGTACGACTTGGGCATACGGGAATCCGTCGGGCAAAACAGGCACTCGCCGGGACAGGCGTAGGGCGCCGTCAGGACCGTGATCGTCGTCACACCCGACAGCGTGCGCACCGGCTTCATGCGGATCTGCGCCAGCAACTGCGGCGCCGCAGGCCATTCTCCCCGCTCGACCAGCTGGTGATAGACATGCACCAGCAGATGCTTGGGAAGGTATCCGCCATCGGCCTGGGGATGCGCCCGAACCGCCCGCTCGAGGGGCATTCCGCCCCGGATCTGGGTCAGCACCTGCCGCGCCAGGGCCACCTGGGCCGGCGAGTACCGCCGGGCCGCCAGCCACGCTCGCTCTCGGGCCTGTGCTGCGCTCCCGGCGCCTGTCCTGTCTTCGCTCATGTCGCCCTGCGCCCGCCGCGCGTATAATGCCGCCGATGGAACCCGATGTCGTCCAGCGAGTGCTGGATCTCAACGCGACATTCTACCAAGTGAACGCAGTGGCCTTCGCCGACACCCGTCGGCGGCCTCAGCCTGGCGTGTGCGCCGTGGTCGAAGCGATCGAGCCCTCCGCCAGCATTCTGGACGTCGGCTGCGGACACGGCCTGGTTGCAGGCCAGCTGCACCGCCAGGGCCACAGCGGTGGATACACCGGGATCGACTCGAGCCCGCAACTGCTCGCCTTGGCAGCCCAGTCTGTCCCGACGCAGGGGTTCGCCTTCCACCGGGCCGACCTGGCCGCAGCGGACTGGCCGCAAAGGCTGTCGCAGACCTACCAGGTGATTCTGGCTTTCGCCGTGCTGCACCATCTCCCCGGAGAACCTATGCGCCAGCGGGTGGCTTCCAGTCTTGCGAAGCTTCTGACGGAAGATGGACGGATTGAGGTGTCGGTCTGGAACTTCCTGGAGCTGCCGCGCTTGCGCCAGCGGATCGTGCCCTGGAAGCGCCTGGGGCTGGCGGACGACCAGGTCGATCCCGATGACTACCTGCTCGACTGGCGCCACGCAGGCAGGGGGCTGCGCTACGTGCATACCTTCACGCCCGCCTCCCTCGGCCAGCTGGCGGCCCACGCCGGGCTGATGGCTTCGGACGGGCGCTTCTCCGACGGTGAGAACGGCCGGTTGGGGTTGTATCAGCGCTGGTCTCTGGCGGCTTAGGTCTCGTGGCTTTACGGGCCCCTCTCGCCGTGGTAGAATTCGCGGGCGTCGGAAGGGAGCCACTTGGACCCGGAGGGATGGCCGAGCGGTCTAAGGCGGCTGTCTTGAAAACAGCTGTGGGGCAACCCACCGGGGGTTCGAATCCCTCTCCCTCCGCCTTTGAAATCGAGTGCGTGGGGAGGTGCCGGAGTGGACGAACGGGGGCGCCTGCTAAGCGCTTGTCGGGGTCTAAAGCCTCGACCGAGGGTTCGAATCCCTCCCTCCCCGCCTTCCGCGAACGTCGCAAACGCCGTGCCCTCGTAGCTCAGTTTGGATAGAGCATTTGCTTGCGGAGCAAAGGGTCGCGTGTTCAAGTCACGCCGAGGGCGCCTCAGCCGCCCGCCTGGTCCTAGGGCGGGCGGCTCATTGGTTCCATCTCGGCCGCGTTCGAAACACACATTCGCAGGCCGGCTGGGCAGCCGCAATCCAGGCGCGGGTTCGCGTACGTGCCACCCCCGCTCCAGTCCAGCCTACATCTGTCGGATCCCCCAGCTTCCGCTTCGCGGTAGAATCCACTCTCTTGGCCGCCGCGATGGGGTCGCAGGAAAACGCAACCGCTAGGGATGAGTGCAATGACTACAAGCCTTGTTGGCGCGACGCTTGCCGCGATCCTCACTCGGCCGCTGGCTTACCTGGATCCCGGCTCGGGCAGCTACTTGCTCCAGCTCCTGGTGGCGGTGATCCTGGGCGCGGCCCTGGCGCTGCGAGTGTACTGGGGCAGGATCAAGAGCCTCTTCACCCGCAAGCCTGGGGACGATCCAGCCGACAAGCCCGATGAGCAGTGACAGCCCCCGGCTGGGAGCGTCCTTCCGTGATCCCAGCGGATACCTGTTTGAACGCAACGGCAAGCTGTTTCGCCAGGTCAACCGCTCCTACCAGGCCGACTTCGATCGCCTGATCGCCTCCGGACTGTATGCCGAGCTGACCGGGGTTGGGCTGATCATTCCGCACATCGAGTCCCCGGCTGCCCCAGACGAGCCTGGGCTGGCCTACCGGGTCATCGAACCCGAGCCGGTTCCGTTCATCTCCTACCCGTACGAGTGGAGCTTCGGCCAGCTGCAGACGGCAGCCCTGACCACCCTGTCGATACAGAAGCGGGCCCTCAGCAAAGGGATGTCGCTCAAGGACAGCAGCGCCTACAACATCCAGTTCCATCACGGCCGGCCGGTGCTGATCGATACGCTGTCTTTCGAGACCTACCGCGAAGGAGAACCGTGGGACGCCTACCGCCAGTTCTGCCAGCATTTCCTGGCACCGCTGGCGCTGATGGCCCACACCGATATCCGCCTCGGGCAGCTGCTGCGGGTGTACATCGACGGGATCCCGCTCGATTTGGCCAGCCGCCTGCTGCCGCGCAAGACCCGCTTCAGCTTCTCGCTGCTCACTCACCTGCAC
>JALHUE010000416.1 GCA_022866145.1 Anaerolineales bacterium
ACCTTGGTCTCGCGGTTGTGGAAGGCCGGCAGGCAGTGCATGAACTTGACGTTGGGGTTGCCGGTCTTCTTGACCATGTCGGTGTTGACTTGATAGGCCTTGAGCAGCTTGATGCGCTCGTCCCAGACTTCCTTGGGTTCGCCCATCGAGACCCAGACGTCGGTGTACAGGTAGTCGACGCCCTTGACCGCCTCGGCCACGTTGTCGGTCAGGGTGAAGCGCGCCCCCGAGCCGGCCGCCAGCTTGCGGGCGGCGGCGACCAGGTCGTCTTCCGGCCACAGGGCCTTCGGCCCGCAGATGCGCACGTCCATCCCCAGCAGGCAGCCGGTGATCATCAGCGAGTTGCCCATGTTGTTGTGCGAGTCGCCGGTGTAACAGTAGGCGATTTCCTCCAGGTGCTTGTCGCTGTGCTCCATCATCGTCAGGATGTCGCACACCATCTGCGTCGGGTGGAACTTGTCGGTCAGGCCGTTCCACACCGGCACGCCGGCAAACTGTCCGAGGGTCTCGACCAGTTCCTGCCCGAAGCCGCGGTACTCGATGCCGTCGTACATCCGTCCCAGGACGCGGGCCGTGTCCTTCATCGACTCCTTGTGCCCGATCTGCGAGCCAGTCGGTCCCAGGTAGGTGACGTGGGCGCCCTGGTCGTAGGCGGCCACCTCGAAGGAGCAGAGCGTGCGGGTGGAGGTCTTCTCGAAGATCAGGGCGATGTTCTTGCCCGTCAGGCGCGGCTGCTCATAGCCGCCGTACTTGGCTGCCTTCAGGTCGGCTGAAAGCTTGAGCAGGAATTCGAACTCCTCCTTGGTGAAGTCAAGTTCCTTAAGGAAATTGCGATTGCGCAGATTGAATGCCATCTCTCATCCTCCCGGCGCGGGGCATCGCCTGCCCCGTCGCCCAATCTAGGCGCCCAGCAGGGCGCCGGCGGATAGCACGATCATGATCAACACCGCCAGCATGGCTACCAGGGGCAGAACGAAGCGCCACCACACGGCGAAGTTGATCCGTCCGATCGCCAGGGCGCCGGTGACGACGGCGAAGGTCGGGGTGAACAGGTTGAGCAGCCCGGAGGACGACTGATAGGCAGTGACCACCAGGTGCGACGGCACGCCGGCAAAGCTCGCCAGCGGCGCCATGATCGGCATGGTCACCGTCGCCAACCCCGAGGACGACGGGATCAGGAACGACAGCGGCAGGTAGACCAGGAACATGACGTTGATGAAGGCCACCGAGCTCAGGCCTGCAACGGCCTGCTCGCACCAGTACAGCACGGTGTCGATGACCAGCCCATTGGTCATGACCACCGAGATACCGCGCGCCAGACCGACCACCAGGGCAACGCCCAGCAGATCGCGGGCGCCGTCGATGAAGGCATTGACCGTGCCCTCCTCGCCCAGCCCGCCGACCAGGCCGATGACGATACCCATGATCATGAACAGCGCCGCCAGCTCGGCAAACCACCACCAACGGGTAGCGATGGCGGTGATACCTAGATCCACCCACGGGATCACGCCGACGATCATCGCCACGAAAGACAGGCCGAACAGCACCAGGATCGTCTTGCGCCGTCCGGTGAGCTCAGGGGCATCCGAACTCTCCCTGCTGCGCATGAAGAACTTGTCGTTCTCTTCCTTCATGTCGGCGACCAGCGATTTGGATGGGTCCCCATGTACGCGGGAGGCGTAGCGGCGGACGTACCAGATCCCCAGTATCACGCCGACGACCAGGATTACGATTCGGTAGCCGATGCCTTCGGTGAGCGGGATGCCGGCAAAGCCGGAGGCGATGCCGGTGGCGAACGGGTTGACGGTCGAACCGATGACCCCGATCCCGGCGCCGAGCAGGATGACCGAGACCGCCGTCAGGGCGTCATAGCCGACGGCGATCAGGGCGGCGATGATCAGGGGGTAGAAAGCCAGCGACTCCTCGGCCATGCCGTACGACGTGCCGCCGGCGGCGAAAACGACCATCAAGATCGTGATC
>JALHUE010000417.1 GCA_022866145.1 Anaerolineales bacterium
CTGCAGCCAGGAGGACAGCCGGCGCATGCTGTGCCAGTTCGCCCTGGGGTGCGATCCGGATGACCCCCAGGATGCCGTGGCCCCCCTGCACGGCCGGGAGGTGGCTGGCCTGCCCCTCGGCCCGAGCAGCCTCGAGTACTACTACACCTACGGCTCAGTCCTGGCCTTCTACGGCCAGTGCGAGGCGGCCGAGCGGGTCTTCGCCGAGCTGCTCTCCCAGTATCCAACCGACGCCGTGGTGACCGGAATCGTGGCCGAGAACCGCGCCATCTGCGCGGCTACGCCCGCCCCAGCGCCGACCGTCACCCCCAGCGATGCCTGACCTCTTGACAGGCTCCGCACAAATCGGGTAGACTAGTCCATGGATTAGCACTCAAGTGGCCCGAGTGCTAATCCTTACGAGTCTCACCTAGAGAACCAAATCCCATACTTGCAGGAGGAAAGCGCATGTCCCTTATGCTCAAGCCACTGGGCGACCGTTTGGTGGTCAAGCCGCTGGAAGGCGAAGATGTGACTCCCAGCGGGATTGTGCTGCCCGAGACGGCCAAGGAAAAGCCGCAGAAGGGCGAGGTGCTTGCTGTCGGCCCGGGCGCCCGGGACGAGGACGGCAAGCGGATCACGATGGACGTGGCGATCGGCGACAAGGTCCTTTTCGCCAAGTACGCCGGGACTGAGTTCAAGCTGGAGGGGGAGAAAGTCCTGATCCTGCGCGAGAACGACATCCTGGCGATCCTCGACGAATAGATTCGCATCTGAGACAAGGAGTGCGTGACAATGGCAGCAAAGCAACTCGCGTTTTCTGAAGACGCCCGCCGGCGACTGAAGGAAGGTGTCGATGTTCTGGCGGCTGCGGTGGCAACTACCCTGGGGCCGAAGGGGCGGAACGTCGGCCTGGACCGCAAGTTCGGATCGCCCACCATCACCCACGACGGTGTGACCGTCGCCAAGGAAATTGAGCTCGAAGACCCATTCGCCAACATGGGTGCCCAGCTGCTAAAAGAGGCCGCCACCAAGACCAATGACATCGCCGGTGACGGCACGACGACCTCGACCGTGCTGGCCCATGCCATGGTCACCAACGGCCTGAAGAGCCTGGCCGCCGGCTCCAACCCGATGATGCTCAAGCATGGCATCGAGGCTGCGGCCAAGGGCGTGGCTGAGGCGATCGGCAAGCAGTCGATCAAGGTGACCACCAAGGAAGAAATCGCCTCGGTCGCCGCCATCTCCGCCCAGGACAAGGAAATCGGCGATCTGATCGCCGAGGTCATGGACAAGGTCGGCAAAGATGGCGTGATCACGGTCGAGGAGTCGAAGGGCCTCGAGTTCGAGACCGAGTACGTCGAAGGCATGCAGTTCGACCGTGGCTACATCTCGGCTTACTTCGTCACCGACCCCGAGCACATGGAAGCCGTGATCACCGATCCGTATATCCTGATCCACGACAAGAAGGTCTCGGCGGCCGCCGATATCGTTCCGATCCTGGAGAAGCTGGTGCAGATCGGCAAGCGGGAAATGGTCGTCATTGCCGAGGACATCGATGGTGAGGCGCTGGCGACCCTGGTGTTGAACAAACTGCGCGGCATGCTGAACGTGGTCGCCGTCAAGGCCCCCGGCTTCGGCGATCGGCGCAAGGCGATGCTGCAGGATGTCGCCATTCTGACCGGCGGGACCGTGATCACCGAGGAGCTCGGCCGCAAGCTCGAGTCCGTCACCCTGAATGACCTGGGCAAGGCTGCCAAGGTTGTGGCGAACAAGGAAGACACGACCATCGTCGAGGGCAAGGGCGACCCGGCCCGCATCAAGGGCCGGATTGAAGAGATCAAGGTCGAGATCGACAAGTCGACCAGCGACTACGACAAGGAGAAGCTGCAGGAGCGCCTGGCCAAGCTGTCGGGTGGTGTGGCGGTCATCCGGGTCGGCGCCGCAACTGAAACCGAGCTCAAGGAGAAGAAGCACCGCGTCGAGGACGCTCTCTCCGCCACCCGGGCTGCGGTCGAGGAAGGGATCGTGCCCGGCGGCGGTGTGGCCCTGATCAACGCCCGCGAGGCGATCAAGGATCTCAAGTTCGAGGACGAGGACGAGACCGTCGGCGTGAACATCGTGCGCAAGGCCCTCGATGTTCCTATGGCCAGGATCGCGGAGAACGCCGGGCAGGATGGCGCAGTGGTCATCGAGACTGTGCGCCGCATGCAGGTAGAGAAGAAGAACAAGAACATCGGCTTCGACGTGATCAAGGGCGAGTACGTGGACATGGTCAAGGTCGGTATCATCGACCCGGCCAAGGTCACCAAGGGCGCCCTCGAGAACGCGGCTTCGATCGCGGCCATGATCCTTACGACCGAGGCGCTGATCACCGACGTGCCGGAGAAGGAGAAGATGTCTGCGCCGCAGATGCCGGACTACTAGACCGGCGGAGGCTTCGAGCCGCTTCCGCTGCTTGCAGCGGGCGGAGCTCGGCGCTGAATTCCCGATAGGCAGACACAGGAGGTTTGAGCAACGGCTCAAACCTCCTGTCGCGCTGGTGGGCGGCTGCGCCGGCCAAGGACTGCTCAGGCGAGGATCGCGCCTCGGCGGGCTCCCAACCCGTGCCGAGCTCTCTGACCTAGGCGCCGGAGGAAGCCGAGGATCCAACCACAGCGAGTTCGGCTGCGCCGCTCGAGGCGCTCGAGGGTGATCGCCGGAGTGTTTGGTGGCCTGGGCGAGTTCTTCGGCCTGAACCCGTTGTGGATGCGACTGGCGTTTCTGCTGGCGCTCATCCCGGGAGGAATCCCCGGCGGGCTGCTCTAGCTGCTCTTCTGGCTAATGGTCCCCGCTGGCCGCGGTTGATGGCGGCCCGGGCGGCAGCCGAGGGGCTCAGACAAAGGCATTCAGCGCCAAAACCACCCCAAGAATAGCCACGGCTGCCAGGCAGCCGAGGCGCAACAGCCGGCCTGTGATCCGCACCAGGAACCTTAGCACGATCCAGGCAGCCAGCGCCGCCAGGAGCAGGAAGAGCCCATTGGTCCAGGGAGACTGGATCAGGTCCATGCCGCCACCTCTCACGGCAGGCGACTGGGATGGATAGACAAGGGCCCAGCAAGGGAAGCCGGCGGCCTCCCCTACCACGCACACTCTCCACCCACCCGCTAGACGGGTCTGCCGGATCGAAGGCTGTGGGTTACAAGATTGGTGCCGAAGCGATAGGCGAGGTGGCGGTAGTCATTGGTGTCGAGCAGAATCAGATCGGCCTGTTTCCCGACCTCCAGGCTCCCGACCTGGTCGGAACGGCCGATGGCGGCCGCGGCGTTGATCGTGCAGGCGGCGATGG
Organism: Anaerolineales bacterium; assembly: GCA_022866145.1. Classification (NCBI taxonomy): domain Bacteria; kingdom Bacillati; phylum Chloroflexota; class Anaerolineae; order Anaerolineales; species Anaerolineales bacterium. The sequence continues at coordinate 3,308 of JALHUE010000417.1, forward strand.
CCTGGGCCGGTGTCAGGTGCATGGTGCGGCAGGCCAGGGCGATCACGAACTGCACCGACTCGCACCAGGCGGTACCCGGGTTCAGGTCGCTGGCCAAGGCCAGCAGTCCGTCCGCCTCTAGGATGGCGCCGGCCGGGGCATACTCGGTTTCGCCCAGTCCGAACGGGGTGCAGGGCAGGGCGACAGCCACCGTTGAGGATCCGGCTAACTGCAGGATGTGCTCGGCCGGCGTATGCACGAGGTGGTCGACGGACACTGCCCCCAGTTCGATCGCCAGCGGCACGCCACCCAGGCAGGCGAACTCATCCACGTGGACTTTCAGGGGGAAGCCGAGCTCACGGGCCGCGGTCAGGATCGCCCGCGTCTGCGCCAGGTCGAAGGCGCCTCGTTCGCAGAAGACATCCACGAACGGCAGCGGTCGGGCTGAGGCCTGGTCTGCCCACCAGGCTTTCAGCGCCGGCAGCATCTCCTGGGTGATGACCGACACGTAGCGGTCGACCTGGCCAGTGAATTCCGGCGGCACGGCATGCGCCGGCAGGAAGGTCGGGACGACCGCCACCGGGCCGCTATCATCCAGAGCCAGCATGACCTGGAGCATGCGCAACTCCGGCTCCCATGCCAAGCCGTAGCCGGTCTTGCCTTCCACGGTGGTTGTCCCGTGGGCCGCCATGCGGCGCAGCCTCCCCTGAGCGCTGCGCACCAGATCATCCTTGGAAGCAGCCCGCGTCTGGCGGACCGTCGCCAGAATCCCTCCTCCCGACTCCAGGATCTGCATGTAGGTCTTGCCCTGAAGGCGCTGTTCGAATTCCAGGGCGCGATCTCCGGACCACACCAGGTGCGTGTGCGGGTCCACAAAGCCGGGAAGTACCACCTTGTCGGAGGCATCGATCTCCTGACGGGCCCGGCAGCGCTGGCGGAGGTC
>JALHUE010000418.1 GCA_022866145.1 Anaerolineales bacterium
CCGCCGGCGGGCCAGCAGGCTTGGGGCTACGCCGTCTCGAGATAGGCGGTGACTTCCCAGTCCGTCACGCGCGTGCGGTAGGTGTCACATTCGGTGCGCTTGGCTCGGACAAACGCCTCGAGCGCCTCCGCCCCCAACGCCGCTGTCACCACTGAATCCGCCTCAAGCTCATCCAGCGCTTCGGCGAGCGAACCCGGCAGTTGGCGGATGCCCAGCTCTTGCAGTTCGGGCTCGGTCATCTCGTAGATGTTGATGTTGTTGACCGGCGGCGGGCAGGCCAGTCCCCGATCGATGCCGTCGAGTCCGGCGGACAGCATGGCTGCAAATGCGAGGTACGGATTGCAGGACGGATCCGGGCAGCGAAGCTCGGCCCGTGTCGCCTTCGATCGCTCATCCATATGCCGGGGGATGCGGATCAGCGCTGAGCGATTGATCTGTGCCCAGCACACGTAGACTGGCGCCTCATATCCCGGCACAATCCGCTTGTAGGAATTGATCGTCGGCGCAACTATCGCGGCCATGCCGCGGGCGTGTTCGAGTTGCCCGGCGACAAACTGATACGCCAAGCCCGAAAGCTTGAATTCGTCGCCCCGGTCGTAGAACAAGTTCTTCCCCTTCGTGTCAAACAGCGACTGGTGACAATGCATGCCCGACCCGTTGATGCCAAAGATCGGCTTCGGCATGAAGGTCGCCACCAGATCGTGCTTGGCCGCCAGGGCCTTGACGGTGTACTTGAGAGTGATCACGTTGTCGGCGGCGCGCACGGCGTCGGTATAGCGGAAATCGATCTCGTGCTGGCCCAGGGCCACCTCATGATGTCCGGTCTCGACTTCGAGGCCCATGCTCTCCAGCGCCAGCATCAGCTCAGCCCGGACCCGTTGAGCCTCGTCGCTGGCGGAGAAGTCAAAGTAGCCACCGACATCGTGGGGCACGGGATGGATTGTGGTGGGGCCGTTCTTGCGCAGCAAGAAGAACTCGGGCTCCGGTCCGACATTGAACTCCCAGCCGCGCTGCCGAAGGGCTTCGGTCGCCCGTTTCAGAATGCCCCGCGGGTCCCCGGCAAATGGAACTCCGTCAGGACGGTAGATATCGCAGAACAGCCGCGCCCGCCGGCGGTCCGGGTCACTCCAGGAGAGGACGGCGTACGTTTCGGGGTCGGGCAGCAGACGCATGTCGCTCTCTTGAATGCGGGCAAACCCCTCCACCGAGGACCCGTCGAACCACACCCCATCCTCGAGCGCGGCCTCGAGCTGCCGCACCGGGAGATCCACGCTCTTGACCCCTCCGCTTACGTCTGTGAACTGCAGGCAGACGAATTTGACCTTGTCTTCCGCCACACGTCGTATCACTTCCTTGCTCATCTTCGCCCTCCGAGAGTGTGTCGATTCCGGCTCGAGCCGCCTGCGTCCCACAAAGGCATAGCGGACACGCAGGGCGTGCCCGCCGGTTCACTCACAACGGCTCCGCCCCTTCCATGGCACAGGCCTGCTAGCCATCTCAGGCCTGTCCACTGTCGGCGCTATTGTCCCCGCTGTCGCCAGCCGGATTTTAGCGCCGACTTACTCGGAAGGGAGAAGGAAAGCCGGTGGGCGGCTTGGAGGCATCCGCTGATGGATCGATTTTCCCCCGGTACCCCCGGGGTTAGCCTCGCCTCACGGCGAGGAACCTCCGCCTCGTGATCTCGGCCGCTGGCCGAGACCCATACGCTGGTCTCCCTGCTATGTTGTCACCCGCAACGCATTCTAGCAAACAGCTCAAGCTGAGTCAATCTTCTGTGAGCCCGCAAGGTGCTCCCCGCCAGGTGGGTTGTCCTTTGGCGGGCAGCAACGCCAGGTGCAGGATCCGTCTAGCCGAGGCGGTCACTCGGCACAGCTCGCTCGTTCGCACGCCCGGGACCCAGACGATCTCCTGGCCCACCGTCACCACCGGCCAGGCGCGCCTGGCGGGCGGCGGGACATGCGCCCGGGCGAGCAAGTCCACCACCTTCACCTTCCCCTTGCCGCCAAAGGGCAGCAACCGATCCCCTTCCGCCCACGGCCGCACGCGGAGCGGCTGGGTGAGACTGTCGGCGTCTAGCCAGGCTGTATCATCCTGCCGTCGAGGCTGGCGCATGTCCGCCAGCAGCTTGCGGGTTGCGCCGGACTCTTCGCACGTCAGTCTCCATCCGTGCGCCAGGCGCAGTTTTCGGCCAGGCAACAGGCGATCGGCGCTGCCTGGCATGCACTGAGGGAAGAACCCCCAATGGGGTTCTGGACCTCGCACCAAGAACACTTGATCCCCAGCCCGCCAGGCCTCGAGGCCGCCTCCAAGCTGGGCGTGCAGCGGTGAGGATTGCACGCACAGCTGCTGCAACCGCTCGACAGCCCCGAACCCGTCGCTCGTCGCCCCCGCGCCGAGGGCGACCAGGGAACGCCGCAGGCTGAGCCTCTGGACCGCCTCCGGCAGGCGCAACAACATTGGCAACCGCAGGAGAACGCAGTCTGAAGTTTGAACTGCGACTTCGGCCCAGTGCTCCGCCACCAGGTCCTCAAGGGCAGCGTGCGCTTCGGCCGTTGTCTGCGCACCGCGGTAGATTGCCTGACGAACCTGCGGGTTGAAGCTTTCGAGAAGAGGGATCAACTCCCCCCGCACCCGGTTGCGCCAGAAAGCAAAGTCCTGGTTGCTCGGATCCTCTGTCACTTGAGTCCGGTTGCGCCGGCAGAATTCGCGCGTCTCGCTTCGCCACACGCTCAGCAGCGGACGGACCAACCTGACCTGCGATGCGCCCGCGACCTCGATGATTCCCCCGAGCGGCTGATCGGGGAGCATCCCTCGCAAGCCTTGGGTCCCGCTGCCGCGCAGTAGATGGAGCAGAACCGTCTCCACCTGGTCGTCCGCCGTGTGGCCCGTGACCACGATCCGGGCGCCGGTCTCCAGCGCCACCCGCGCCAGGAACTCATAGCGCGTCCGGCGAGCTGCTTCCTCAAGGTTGCCACCCGGGAACGCCCTAGCCAACACATCCCCGCGCTCTGCGACCGCCGGGAGCCCTCGCTCAGCCGCCCGCCGCAGGACTTGCACAGCTTCCTCCCAGGATCCCGGGCGCAAGCCATGGTCCAGATGGGCGACGACGACTGAATACCCCAGGGCGCGCAGGCAGTCCAGCAACGCCATGCTGTCCGGGCCGCCCGAGACGCCTGCGACCAGCCGATCGGAAGGCCGGAGAAGCCGTCTGCGGGCGATGAACTCCGCCACACGCGAAATCAGGTCATCCAACTTGTGGCGATTATAGTGCAGAGGCGCCCAGGATTAGCGGTCGATTAGACATAATGCTGACGACCGGGCCTGGCCCACCCCTATGCTATAATCCGACTTTGCTCCTTACCTGGCGGCGGAGGCGTCGCGTTGGCTGTCAATCCCATCACCTGGTTCCTTGGCCTGTTCTCCCTGGATATCGGGATTGACCTTGGCACCGCGAACACGCTCGTCAGTGTTCGCGGGAAAGGCATTGTGATCAACGAGCCTTCCTGGGTGGCAATCGAGAAGAAGAGCAAGCGGCCCATCGCCATTGGAGCCGAAGCCAAGGAAATGGTGGGCCGCACCCCCGCCAACGTCGTCGCCTTGCGCCCGCTAAGAGACGGCGTCATCTCGGAGTTCGAGATCACCGAAGCCATGCTCGAATACTTCATTGGTAAGGCCCACGAGCAGAGCATCGTCCCGGTGCCGCGGCCACGGGTCGTGGTCGGGGTTCCCAGCGGCGCGACGGAGGTCGAGAAGCGAGCCGTGTATGACGCCACCATGGCTGCCGGCGCCCGAGAGGCTTACCTGATCGAAGAGCCCACCGCGGCCGCCCTCGGTGCGATGCTGCCGGTGAGCGAAGTCCGCGGCTCGATGATCGTCGATATCGGAGGCGGCACGACCGAGCTGGCGGTCTTCTCCATGGGCGGAATCGTTGTCTCGCGTTCGCTGCGCGTGGCCGGTGACGAGATGGACCAGGACATCGTCAGCTATGTGCGCAACAAGTACAACCTGCTCATCGGCGAACGCATGGCCGAGCGCATCAAGATCACGATCGGGTCCGCCTACCCCTTGAAGGAAGAGCGACTGTCCAGTGTGCGCGGCCGGAATCTGGTCAGCGGGCTCCCCGAGGCCGTCGAAGTGTCTTCGGTCGAGATCCGCGAGGCGGTCTCGGGCTCGGTCAGGATCATTGTTCAGACAATCAAGGACGCTCTTGATGAGGTCCCGCCGGAGATCGTGGCCGACCTGATGGATGGCGGAATCTGCCTGGCCGGAGGCGGCTCTCAATTGCAGGGCATGAGCGAGCGGCTGTCCACCGAGCTGCGAATGCGGGTCTGGCTGGCCGAGGACCCGATGACTTGCGTGGTCCGGGGGGCAAGCACGATCCTCGAGAACCTCGAGCTCAATCGCAGGTTCCTGGTCGGGCTTGACCGGCCGAGGGTCTAGCGCTGCGAAGCGGGTAAGCCTCGGGCCCTAGCCTACGGTCAAGCATGCCACGTTTCTCCCCCCGCGTTCTGGTGACTGTGGCCCTGGTGCTGGTTGCGCTGAGCGTCTTGATCCTCAGCCAGGCCGGCTACCTGCGCCCGGTCGAGGGTCTTGCGCTTCAGCCCCTTGTCGCCCTGCAAGCGGCAATCGCCCCCCGCCTGGCAGCCTTGCAGGATCTGGCTACATCCCCGGGCGATGTCGCCACGCTGCTCGCCCGCAATGCCGAGCTGGAGGCAGACGTCGCTCGGCTGCAGCAGGAGGTGATCACCCTGCGCGAGCAGGCAGCTGAAGTCGACATCCTGGCGGCGCTGCTCAACTTCGCCCGCAGCGCACCGCAATACGGCTACGTCGCCGCCCGAGTCGTCGGCCGCGATGCCAGCCCATTCCTGCGAGCCTTGTGGATTGACGCCGGGACCAACGACGGAGTGGCGCGCGGGATGCCGGTCGTCAACCAATCGGGGCTGGTAGGCCGGGTCGTGGAGGTCTACCCCAACGCCTCCCGCGTCCGGCTGATCACCGATCCCGGCGAGGCGGTGAACGTCCGCCTGCAGGCTAGCCGCGCCGATGGCGTGACGTCGGCCCAGCCAAACGGGGAATTGCGGATCGACATGATCGACCAGGAGGTTGAGGTCTCCCAAGAAGAACTCGTCCTTACTTCCGGCCTAGGGGGAAACTACCCGGCCCAGATCCCCGTCGGCCAGGTCATCAGCGTCCGCAGGCGGGATTTTGAGGTCTTCCAGCAGGCAGTGATCACGCCGAGCGTTGACTTCGAGGACCTGGAAATCCTGCTGGTCGTAACGAGTTTTGCGCCCCTCGAGGCGCAGCTAGGACCGTGACGGATGGCCTACCTGGTCCTGATTCCAACGGCGGCCTTGCTTGTCGTCTTGCAAACGACACTGCTGCCTAGGTTTGAGTTGCTCGACGGCCGGGCGGATCTGGTGCTGCTGCTGGTTGTCGGCTGGGCCATGACTGGGCGCGTGGTACAAGCAATGGTGACTGGCCTGGTTGCCGGGATGCTCCTGGATCTGCTCTCCGGCATCCCGCTGGGCGTCAGCGCCATCGCCCTGATCGCGGCCGCCAATGTGGCGACCCTTGCCCAGGGAAGGTTGTGGCGGGCGCATCAGTTTGCCGCGCTCGGGGCGGTGCTGATAGCGACGGCCGTCTACTACACCGTGCTGGGGTCGATCGCGCTCCTGATCTATCCGGGCACGGACCTCGTCCACATCCTGACCCGGGTCGTGCTCCCGGCAACCATACTGAACCTGATCCTGGCGATCCCGGCAATTCAGCTTGCAGGCGGATTGGAGCGCAGCCTGTACCCGTCCAAGGTGGTCCTGTGAAGGCCAACGGCAACGCCCCTTCCAAAATCCCCCGCTGGAGGCTGGCAGTCACCTATGGGGCGATGCTTGGCCTGCTGGCGCTCTTTGTGTCCCGGCTGTTCTCGTTCCAGATCCTGCGCAACGCCGAGTTCATCGAATCGGCTCGCGAGAACCGGATTACGAGGGTCAATATCCCGGCACCACGCGGGGTAATCTACGATCGCAACGACTACCAGTTGGTACGCAACATCCCCACCTTCAACATCGTGGTGACTCCGGCGCTGCTGCCAGACAGTCCAGCTGAGGTCGAGGAGATCTACACCCGGCTGGCGGAGCTCATCGGCGTCCCCCTGGACCAGCCGGGCCCTCCGGCAGCCAAGTGCGTCCCCGGCCGAGGGGTGCGGCAGCTGGTTGAGGAGGGGGCGACCATTGCGCCCTATCAGCCCTGGCCGATCGCCTGTGATGTCTCCGAGCAACTGGCGCGCATCATGCGCGAGGAGCAGGTTGACTTGCCGGGGGTCGGGGTCGAGATTCAGCCGGTGCGCGAGTACACCACCGGCCGCTTGTCCTCCGCCCTGATCGGCTACCTGGGCCCGATCCCGGCGGCCTTCTCCGAGTTGTACCAGTCCCTGGGGTTCGATCCCTCGCGCGACAAGGTTGGCTACGCCGGGGTGGAGGGCGCCTACCAGAAGGCCCTGGCCGGGAGCAACGGGAGCAAAGACGTCGAAGAGGATGTCGCCGGCCAGCAGATCCGCACCCTCGGCGAGGTCGCCCAGCCGGCGCCGGGTAACAGCCTGCGGATGACGATCGACACCCGCCTGCAGGCCGCCGCCGAGGCGGCTCTGGCCGCCCGCATTGATTTCATGAACCGATTTGCCGGGGAAACCAAAGTCCCGCTGGGCGTCGCGATCGCCATCAACCCCCAGACCGGCGAAATCCTGGCGATGGTCAGCCTTCCGACCTACGAGAACAATCGCCTGGCGCGGATTATCCCCCAGGACTATTTCCAGCAGCTTGTGGAAGATGAACGGGGCAAGCCCCTGGTCAACCACGCCGTTTCCTCCGAGTTCCCGCCGGGGTCGACCTTCAAGCTAGTGACGGCTACTGGCGCCCTGAATGAGAACGTGATCTCTCCCAACACACCGCTCGAGGACCCCGGAAAGATCACGATTCAGAACGCCTACTTCCCGAACGACCCGGGGCTTGCCAAGGACTTCGTGTGTTGGAAGGAGGGTGGCCATGGGCGGATCCGGTTCCTCGACGCGCTGGCGCAGTCCTGCAATGTGTACTTCTACAAGATCGGCGGCGGGTTTCCCGGCGAGCCGATCGAGCCTGGGGGCCTGGGAATTGAACGCCTGGGGATCTACGCCCGGGCCCTGGGCTTCGGCCACCAGCTGGGCATTGAGCTGCCTGCCGAAGAGGGGGGATTGATCCCCAGCGAAGATTGGAAACGGATCAACCTCGGCGAGAACTGGTCCACCGGCGACACCTACAACTCCGCCACCGGACAAGGGTTCGTCCTGGCGACCCCGCTGCAGGTGCTCAATTCCGTCTCGACCCTTGCCAACGGTGGGAGGGTGATGTGGCCGCACCTGCTCTCTCAAGTGCTTGACGGCGAAGGCAACCTCATCGAGGACATCGAGCCCTGCATGTTGTGGGACCTGACGGACGGCGTGATCACCCCGGCCGAGGAAATCGGCCGCTGCATCAAGGCACCGCAGGACGTGCTGGACCTCATGTCCGACCGGCCGCTGCCTAGCCCGGACATCGAGGTCTCCCCGGAGGTCATCGATTTGGTGCGGCGCGGTATGCAGCGGGTTGTCACTGACGGGACTGCTGCGGATTACGCCCAACTTGAGAACATCTCCTCGGGGGGCAAGACCGGCACCGGCGAGTTCTGCGACGCCGAAGCCCGCGAGAAGGGGCTGTGCGTCCCGGGCCAGTGGCCGACCCACTCCTGGTATGCAGCCTTTGCACCCTACGAGAACCCCGAAATCGCAGTCGTGGTCTTTGTCTACAATGGCGGGGAAGGCGCAATCACCGCCGGCCCGGTCGTGCGCGAGATCCTCGAGACGTACTTCGCCCTCAAGGCCGGCGATGCCTCCCGGGAATCGTAGCGCTCAGGGCACCATTTGCACTATAATCGCCGGCTTGGGCGCGAATGATGGAATCCGCTCTTGAGATCAAAGGGACGGCCGATGGCCTGCTGGCGGTCTTGCCGGACGACGATTGGCCGGCGTCGGTTCGGGCGCTGCTGGAGGCCATCGATCTCCGGGCGGACTTCTTCCGCGGGGCGCAGCTGACGCTCCAGCTGGGAGGAATCGAGGCCCACGCCGGTGAACTTGGCAGTCTGCGGGACGTCTTGGCGTCACGCGAGGTCCACCTCCGATTCGTCCAAAGCGACCACCCTGCGACGCAAGAGGCCGCCGCCAACCTGGGCCTGCTCGCTCGCCCCCGTCCGCCCGCGCCCCGCCCCTCCCCGACCGATGACGAGGCCACGGGGCACGGCGTCGAGGGCGAGGACTGCCTGTTCCTGCAACGAACGCTGCGCTCGGGTCACAAGGTGCACTACCCGGGCCATGTGGTCGTCCTGGGAGATATCAATCCGGGGGCGGAAATTGTGGCCGGGGGGAACGTCATCGTGTGGGGTCGCCTGCGGGGGACGGTACACGCCGGCGCCGGCGGGCAGGAGTCAGCTGTTGTCTGCGCACTTGACCTGGCACCGACTCAGCTTCGGATCGGGGCCCAGATCGCCGTCTCGCCGGATCGAAGAGGCAAACCGCGCCCGGAGACGGCCTTGATCCGCGATGGGCAGCTGGTGGCCGAACCGTGGTCCATCGAGGGCAAGCGCTAGCCGATTGGAGGCCTGGGAGATCGCATGACTGCAACGACCGCAACTCTCACCTCGGGAAAGGGCGGCGTCGGCAAGACGACGGCGACGGCCAACATCGGCGTAGCCTTGGCCGCCGGCGGCTTGCGTACAGTGTGTATGGACTCGGACATCGGCCTGCGCAACCTGGACGTTGTCATGGGTCTGGAAAACCGAATCGTCTACGACCTGGTAGACGTCATCGAGGGCCGCTGCAAGCTGCGCCAGGCCTTAATCAGAGACAAGCGGCTGAGCGATTTGTACCTGCTTCCCGCCGCTCAAACCAGAGACAAGACAGCAGTCTCACCGCAGGACATGGTCCGCCTGGTAGATGAGCTGCGAGCGGAGTTCGATTGGGTGCTGATTGACTCGCCCGCCGGAATCGAACGCGGATTTCGCAATGCAATCGCTCCGGCGGATCTGGTGCTAATTATCACCAATCCGGAGGTCTCCGCCGTGCGCGACGCCGACCGGATCATTGGCTTGATCGAGGCCGAGGAGAAGGGCCCGCCCAAGCTGATTGTCAACCGGATGAGACCCGACATGGTGCGCCGCGGGGAGATGCTCAGCACCGACGACATTCTCGAAGTGCTGGCGATTGAGCTGATCGGGATTGTGCCCGAAGACGAGACAATCGTCGTCGCCTCCAATCAAGGATCGCCTGTCGCCCTTGACGAACGCAGCCGTGCCGGACGAGCGTTCCGGCAGATCGCACAGCGCCTCACGGGCGAGCAGGTACCGTTTGACGATCTGGAAGCCAAGGACGGCTTCTTCGGGCGCCTGTCGCGCCTGGTGAAGCCAGGAGGCGCGGCATGAGCATCCTCGAGCGATTGCGAGGTCAGGATCGCCACAGTGCCCACGCCGCCAAGGAACGGTTGCAGCTGGTCCTGGTCCACGATCGGGCCGACCTGCCTCCCGGCAAGCTGGAAGCCCTGAAGGACGATCTTGTGAACGTGCTCTCCCGCTACGTTGAGATCGACCGCTCGGCGGTGCAGATCTCGCTCACCCGGGACCGCAATCGGCAACGCCTGGTCGCCGACATCCCGCTGGCGCCCGCCCGCGCTCGGCGCCGCGAGGCAGGCTAGCCGAATGCGGTCGTCCTCCCGCCTTTGGCGTCATTTTGACGTCTGGTTGCTGGCAGTCGTCGCCCTGATGACGATTGCCGGCATCGCCATGATCCGCTCGGCCATCGGCGGGAATGAGAACCTGGCCGAGCTCGTGCCGCGGCAGGCGATCTATGCCCTGATCGGCCTGGTGCTCGTGTTCCTGACGGCTGCCATCGACTACCGCCTGTGGTCAGCCGTCGCCCGCCCGATGTACCTGCTGGTGCTGGCCGGGCTGGGCTTCATCCTCGCTGCCGGTTTTGTCGGCTTCGGCTCGGCGCGCTGGTTCAATGTCGGCATCGTGCTGATCCAGCCGTCCGAGCTCAGCAAGATCCTCATGATCATCGTGCTGGCGGACTACATGTCCCGACATCAACACGAGATCAGCGACCTGCGGGTGATCCTGCGCAGCCTGCTGATCGCCAGCATTCCGATCCTACTGGTCTTCCTTCAGCCGGATCTGAGCACCTCGGTCGTGATCGGCGTCATCTGGATATCGCTGATCTGGGCGGCGGGCGCCAGGCTCCGCCCGCTCGGGGTGCTCGTGGGCGCGGTCCTGCTGGCCGCCCTGGTCTCATTGCCATTCGTCGCCCGCTATTTCATCGCCGAGTATCCTGCGGAACGGGACTTCCTCTTCGTCAAGCACTACCAGATGGCTCGCGTCGCCAACTTCCTTTTTCCCGATCCAGAAGCCCACTACGGTGCCAGCTACAATGTGAACCAGTCGATAATCTCGATTGGCTCCGGCGGGCTCTTCGGACAGGGATATGGCAATGGCACCCAGGTCCAGCTCCGATTCCTCAAGGTTCGTCACACCGACTTCATCTTCTCGGCATTCTCGGAGGAGTTCGGGTTTGTGGGCGCGGTCACTCTGATTGCCCTGCTGATGTTTGTGAGCTACCGCTGCTTGCGAGCCGCGGCGCATGCGCGCGATACGTATGGGGCGCTGATCTGCTACGGGGTGGCGGTGCTGCTGCTCTTCCAGGGCTCTTTCAACATCGGCATGAACCTCAACCTGCTCCCCGTGTCGGGTCTTCCGCTTCCTTTCTTCAGCTACGGCGGGTCGTCTTTGGTGGCTACCCTGATCGGCATCGGGCTGGTCGAAAGCGTGAACCTGCGCCACAAGCGCATCGAACTGTGATCCCTGCCGCAGAGCACGTGGGGGGAATTGATGAGCTCTGAACCACCGGTGCGCGTTCGGTTCGCCCCCTCTCCCACCGGCCGCTTCCACATTGGCGGCGCCCGCACTGCGCTCTATGACTATCTGATCGCCCGGCAAACCGGGGGCCAGTTCATCCTCCGCATCGAAGACACCGACCAGAAGCGGTTTGATCCGGCGGCCGAGGCCGAGATCATCGAAAGCCTGCACTGGCTCGGCATGGACTGGGATGAAGGACCTGACATCGGAGGGCCGTATGGCCCGTATCGGCAGTCTGAACGCAAGCAGAGCTATCAGGCTCATGCCGAGACGCTGCTCGCTCGCGGACACGCCTACCGGTGTTTCTGCTCCCCCGAGCGGCTGGCCCAGAGGCGCCAGGCTCAGCAGCAAGCCAAACAGTCGCCCCGCTATGACGGTCTATGCCGCAAACTGGACCCGGCCGAGTCCCAGGAGCGCGCCCGTCGCGGGGAATCGCATGTCATCCGCTTCAAGACACCGCCCGCCGGGACCACCACCGCCATCGATCTGATTCGCGGGCCCATCACCGTCGAGAACTCCGACCTTGACGACTACATCCTGATGAAATCGAACGGTTTGCCGGTCTACCACCTGGCGGCGATCGTCGATGACCGCCTGATGCGCATCAGCCACGTGCTGCGCGGCTCCGAATGGCTGCCCACGTTCCCGCTGCATGTCCTGCTCTACCAGGCCTTCGGCTGGGAGCAGCCGCAGTGGGTCCACCTTTCGGTTTTTCTCAACCCCGCCGGCAAGGGCAAGATGAGCAAGCGCCAGGCAATCGATGCCAAAGGCGGCGCTCAAACCATTTATCCCCTCGACCTGCGCCAGGCCGGCTACCTTCCGGAAGCCGTCGTCAACTGGATCGCCTTGATGGGATGGTCCTTCGACGATCACACCGAGTTCTTCAGCCTGCCGGACCTGATCCGCAGCTTCTCCTTGGCCAAGCTCACGCCGAGCCCGGCCGCCGTGAACTTCACTAAGCTCGACCACTTCAACGGCCTGCATATCCGGGCCTTGACCGTCGATGACCTCACCCGCCGACTCGTGCCCGTGTTTCAGGCCGCCGGTCTGTCGACGTCGGAGACTGCCCTGCGCCGCGTCACGCCACTGATCCAGGAGCGGATCCGGACTCTCGAGGAGGCGGTCGAGATCGCCGGCTTCTTCTTCCGAGAAAGCCTCGCCCCGCCCACCGTGGCAATGCTCCCCATAGGCGTGACCGCGCCGGCCGGCGTACAGGCGCTGCAGCGCTCGTCAGCCGTGGTGGCGGCCGTGCCCCAGTTCACCCCGGAGGCGCTCGAGGCCGCACTCCGCCAGCTCGCCGAGCAGCTCGGGCTGACAGCCGCCCAGCTGTTCAGCCTGCTGCGCGTGGCGACCACCGGCCAGACCGTCAGCCCGCCTCTGGTCGAGACCATGGTGATCCTGGGCAGCTCGCTCGTGACGGAGCGGCTTGAGGCCGCGGCCCGCCAGCTAGCGAACTGAGTCAGGCAAACCGCCTCGCCCGTTGCACGGCCTCAGCCCGCATGTTAGAATCCAACTGCTCTGGGGGTTCGTCTAGCGGTAGGACAGCGGACTCTGAATCCGTATGCCGAGGTTCGAATCCTCGACCCCCAGCCATTTGTGCGGGCGCACGCTAGAAATGGGAGCGTGCGCTCATGTTTCAAGCCGAAAAAGGACAACGGACTCTCCGAGTTCTGACCCCCGCCTCACCCTTGCGGCGGGAGGTCCAAGCCTTCCTGATTGACCGCCAGGCGCGCGGCCTTTCACCCCGGACAGTCGACTACTACGCTGACAAGATCGAGCCGCTTGTGACCTTCCTTGAGGGCGAAGGGGTGCGCCAAGTGCAGGACATGACCCCAGATCACCTGAGGCGCTTCCTGCTCGCACAGGGCAAGCGGAGGTCTCCGGGCGGTCTGCATGGGCTGTACCGGACTGCGAGGGCGTTCCTGCGATGGTGGGAGGCGGAGACGGAGCCGGAGGGCTGGCGGAATCCGATCGACAAGGTTCCCGCGCCGCGGGTGCCTCAGGAGCCGCTGGATCCGCTGAGCCTGGACGATCTGCGCGCCATGCTCGCCACTTGCGAGCGGCGGACGTTTGCGGGGGATCGTGACCGGGCGCTGCTCCTGGCCTTGCTTGACACCGGATGCAGGGCTTCCGAGTTCCTTGCGCTGAACGTGGGCGACTTGGATCCGCGCTCAGGCGCTCTCAGCCTGCGCCACACGAAGGGCAAGCGGCCGCGGACCGTGTTCGTGGGACGGACCGCACTGCGGGACGTAACGCGATACCTCAGGCATCGACCGGATGCCTCGCCAGGGGATCCCTTATGGGTCACGCGGGACGGCACTCGGCTTCGGCAATCCGGCCTTGCGAGCCTGCTCAGGCGACGGGCCAAGTCAGCAGGCGTTCCGCCTCCAATGCCTCACGCCTTCCGGCGAGCCTTCGCACTGGCGAGTCTCCGTCAGGGGATGGATGTCGTCTCACTCCAGCGACTCCTCGGGCATGCCGACCTGAGTCTTATCGCGCGTTACGCCAAGCAGACGCAAGAGGATCTGCGCGCAGTTCACGAGCACGCGTCACCCGTGGATCGATTGCTTTGCTAGTCGGCTGGTGCTAGAATCACCTGAGAAGAAGTCGCCCGCGAGGTGTTAGCCTCCGGGCGGCGGCCAACGCGGAGAGGCGCGTGTGCGACCCAAGCATAGCACACTCCGGGCCGTCTGCGTCAACCGCGGACGGCCTTTCGTTACTTGGGAGGTGCTATGGATCCATCGATGGAGATTCCGGAGGGCATTGAACTGCTCTCGGATGCGGGCATGCGCGCCTACATGTCGGAGCGATACGGTCCAGCCTCAGCCCACATGTTTGTGACAGAGAAGTTTCCCAATGGACCGCCCTACTCGGATGCGGGCATGCGCGCCTACCTCTCGGAGCAGTACGGTCGCGATGCGCACCAGATGTATCCTGATCTGTTCCCGGAGGTTTGGCGCGAGAGGCAGGCGCGGCGGAAGCCGGGAAAGCCGAGAGGCGCGCCCCGCCTTGAGAAGCGCCCGGAGTGGCCGAATTGGAAGGAGGCGGTCCTGCAAATCGACAGGAAGCGCTCAAAGGGCCGGGTCATAGACCTACAAGCGATTTGCGGTGCCACAGGCTGCGGCCTTGATGTCTCGAAGTACTACCGGGTAAGGAAGCGCATGAGGGAAATGGGTTCGTTGCAGTAAGTCCTAATTGCATCTAAGTGCAACGCGCTCCCCTGCATAATGCGGGGGAGTTTGTTTTGAGGAGCCGGTCGAGCGGCCGAGCCGACCCCGCAGATAGGGCTGCACTAGTGGGCGAGGGCGTGTTGCAGTAGGCCAAGTGGATCGGTTCAGAGCAACAATCAGGGGGCCGCACACCCGGCAAAGAGAGCGCGGCCCCCGATGCAGCCAGAAACCCTAGACTGCGACCCGAGTCTAGCACTGTTTGAGGGTCGCCAGTCAGCCCAGTGGGGCTGGCTGAGAGGGGATGATGGGGTGCTGGTGCTGCGCCCTCCCCGACCGCCCACGTCGCCGCAAGGCGAGGGCCTCCACCGCTGGGTAATGCGTGGCCTGGGCCTCCGGCTTCGAGCCGGTAGGCGGTGGAGTGTGGCGAACCGGTAGCCGAAACGTCGCCGGTGCCTGGACCCCTATGATGCCGCGCCGGGTGGGGGCATCACGCGCCTGGACCGGAGGGATCTTGCCCGCGGGCGAGGGCGGCGCTGGGTCCGCGCAGATGCGAGGTTAGCACATGGCACAGTGCAAGGCGCGAACGAGGAGCGGGCAACGATGCAAGGCGACGGCGGGCGCTGACGGCCTCTGCTTCACGCACTCGCCGCGGTGGGAGCGAAAGCGGGCAGTAGCGCGACGCAAGGGAGGCCGCGGGAGAGCCTATCCGCGGCTCGCGGCAGGTTCGGATGATCTGACGACCCCTGAGGGCATCCGGGCGGGCCTGCAACAGGTCCTCGCGGCGACTTGGCTGCTGGATAACGGCACAAGGCGCACGAGGGCGCTGTGCGCGGTGTACGCGCTGGCGCTCCGGCTGCTCGAATCCGAGGTGCAAGAGCGACTCGACGCGCTCGAGTCTCGACTGGAGGCAATCGAACATGGGACGGCGAAGTAACAGGATCTCGCAACGACTTGCCCGGTTGGAGCGGGCCGCGCCGGAAGGACCTCCCACCATTCGGGAGATCGTCGTTTACGGGCCGGACGGAAAGGGCGGGCTGTGGATCGAGACGATGCCCCTACCGACGGGCGAGACCACGCGCCGCCAGGCAACGGAAGCGGAGGCCCGGCAATACTACACGGAGCATCTCGGGCTGGACTATGACGAGATGCTAAGACGGAATCAGGAGGCAAGATGACCATCGGGATCGGTGCTTTCACGGAACAGGAGGCAAGAGAGGCAGCCATGCCCGACAGGGGCGCGGCGCTCCACCAAGCCGAGGCGCGCCTTCGAGGCAGGCTCCAGAGGCTGCATGAGGGCCTTCGGGCCAAGTTCGACGGCGAAGGGCGACCGATCGATGAGCGGGCGGTCAGGGCGTATCTGGGGCAGATGGAGAAGTCCGCCACTCAGGCTCTGGACACATACCGCGACGAGATCAACAAGGCGGCGGATCCGTTCATCAGAGGCTTGTCGGAGGCCGAGGCGACTCTGGCGGAGGCGAAGCAGGCCGACATCTTCACTCTGTTGGGGCCGACTGATGCAGTGCGCGCTTCGGCGCTCCGGGACTTCGCATCCGATACGGCGGGCCGCCTCAGTCCGAAGGATTTGGCGACAAGGCTCAGAGGGATCGCGCGGACGGGCGATCGGCCTGCGGCGGCGGTCTACCTCACATATGGGACCCGGCGACTAGAGGCGGAGCGCGAGCGGGCAGCAAGGGCCGGCGGGATCCTCCCAGATGACGGCCTAATCGCCCTGGAGACCGCCCTGGCCGGCCTCGAGCCGATCGCACTGGGCGAGGCGGAGGTCAAGCGCCGCACGGGCCTCGAGAACACCGTCCGAGTGAACACGCAGAGCCTGGAGACGATCTCGGCCGCGTTGCGGCGGTGGGACCTGAGGGACATCCGGGACCGGTTCGGCCTCACGCGCCGATCGCTCTGGCAGGAGTTGTTTACCCTGGCTGACATCACCGCATGGGTCGAGGTCCCGGATCCTCCCGGTAGCCACTCCCGGTAGGGGTGTCAGCCATCGACTCCTCTTCGCGGAGGGAGGCCGGGAATTGGCCCGGCCTCCCTCGGATCCCGCGATACGTATCGCAATCACTCGCCCGCGCCGTTCCCCTCCAGCCCGGCGACGGCCTTCCGGTAGTCGACCGCCGAGAGGTGGGCGTAGATCTCTGAGGTCCTGGCGCTGGAGTGGCGCAGGTGCCTCTGGACGACGAGGAGATCCCGAGTCGTCCGGTAGAGCCGGGTCCCGCAGGAGTGCCGGAGCGCGTGGTATCCCCGAGCCTTGACCCCTGCGCGATCGCAGAGCCGATCGAAGATCTGCTGGATCCGGCGACGACTCACCCCGAGGACCGACTCCCCGTCGCGATCGAGTGCCTTGAGTGCCTTCGTCAGCCGATCGGTTGCTGCGACCTTGGCAACCTTGCCACCCTTCCCGCGGATCGTCAGTTGCTTGCGCTGGAAGTCGACACCCGCCCACGTCAGAGAGGCGACCTCGGCCAGTCGCAGGCCGCCATCCGCGGCGAGGAGCGTCAGGGCGCGCTCGCGTGGATCCGCCTCGGCTAGGATCTTCCGCAGTTCCTCGACGCTGTACGGGTCGGCCTTCTCCGCGGGCGCAGTGGGATCCGTGACCTTGACAGAGGCGAAGGGATCCCCGGTCCCGAGGCCCGCCCACCGGAGCGCGGCAACCAGTGACCTCGCGCCTGTGAGGTAGACCTGCCTGCTCTTGGGATTCATGCTGGCGAGCGAGGCGAGGAAGCGTCGCGCCTCAGGCTCTCCGACTTGGTGCGGCTTGACCCCGGACCTCCCGCTCCAGTCCAAGAAGTGCTGAGAGCCGCGCCAGTAGGTGTCCAAGGTCCGAGGGCTGGTGTCCGTGCCTCTGCGCCCATGCAGGCCCACGTAGGCCGTCAGGAGCGAGCGGAGCGCGGTCCGGTCGTCATGCTGAGAGGCCTCGGCGGCGCGGCGCTTGCGGGCATCCGAGGGGAGATCCGCCCACGACTCGATCACTTCGAGGGCGGTCTGAGGGGTGCGGGTTGCCAGGGATCCGGCCATCTTGACCTCCGTTCTGCTCTACGCATAGTATACACTATGTGCACCATTGCGTCAAGCCCTCCTCTCAGACCGCCTCCGAACCGCCTTTCCCCCAAGTTAATGTGCTGCTCACGGGATTGTGCTAGTATCTTGTAGCAGTCAGCTACCGGGCCCGCGCAATATCACTTGCGCGCGCCTCCCGGAGCGAAGGCCGGGATCAAGGCGATGGGCGGGCTGTGCTGGGGAGGAGACGTACTGTGTCCACAAGCCTGTCTGTACGGCGGCTTCTTCGTTTCCTGAGTCTCCAGGTCAACTGAGCAACTGAGCGCGACGCCCAATGACCATTTGCGTCTCCGTCAAGGTGCGCGACGGTGTGGTGATTGGCAGCGATAGCATGACACAGGTCCACCTCAAAGCGCCCGATGGGACCTACGGGGTGGCAAAGGCTTACCAGAATGCCAGGAAACTCTTCCCGTTGGGGAAGGAACCGGCAGTCGGTGTAGTCACGTTCGGGGCAGGCAGCCTTGGCGCAAGAACGATCTATGGTCTCGTGCTGGAGTTCAGCAGAGAAAGACACGGGAATTCAGTCCAAGACGTGGCCCAGGCTCTCCATGCCTTCATCAAAGGTCACTACGACGCTGCTTTCGGCCAAGCCCCGCTCGACCAGAGACCACCGCTCGGCTTCTACATTGCGGGGTATTCCGACCGAAAGGCTCTCGCGGAGGAATGGGAGTTCATCCTCCCAAGAGCCGATACGGCCACGAAGGTGCGTCCAGACGACGCGTATGGCGCATCCTGGAGGGGAATCGATTTCCCATTTACGAGGCTCCATTTTGGCTTCGACCCTAGGATGAGGCTCTACCTCCAGCAAGCCGGGGTTTCCGAGGAGATTCTTGCTCCTATCTTCGGAGAGAAGATCTTTAGTTCACCTGTCGCATTCGAGGGGATGCCGATCCAAGATGCGATCAACTTCGCTGTTTACGTCCTTCGCACTACGATCGGATTCACTTCGTTCGAGTTGGGGCCACCGGCTTGCGGCGGTCCGCTCCAAGTCGCGGCTATCACTCACGAGAGCGGCTTCCAGTGGGTGAAGGAACCGAAGTACAGGATTGAGGATGACTCAAATGGATGAAATGACTACTGATCCATCTTTCTCGACAGCAGATGACACGGTCTACCTCGTTGAGTCCGTCTCGTCGCAAAGCGCGTTCGGCTTCGTGGAACTCCTATCGTCGTCCCGGCTTGACTCTGATCAGAGCCTTTCGGAGGAGTTCTCGTCGTTTGAGGCTGCTAGCGATGAGGACCTTAGGCAGTTCCACGCTAGTTTGGGATAACCCATGGAGCGAGGAGAGGTCTGGGACGTAGACTTCCCTCCCCCTCCCGGGAAGCCAACTAGGGAGTTGGCTGGCCCGCATCCAGCACTGGTTGTTAGCACGAAAGACAACTCCGCCAACCCCATGGTGATGGTCGTGCCGTTCACCTCCAAGAGCAACGCATTGCGGTTCCCATACACGCTCATGGTCACGCCCTCCGCCGAGAACGGCTTGACGGTCCAGTCTGTCTTGCTAGTGCTTCAACTCAGGGCTGTGGGGCGCGCGCGACTTAAGTCGAAGATGGGCAGCCTGGAGGCCGCGTTCTTGAGGGAGGCCGACCGCCTCATCCGCGAGATGCTTGGCTTTCAGGGCTAGCCCGTCGCCGCGTTCAACGTCGTGTGGCCACAGAAACGACAAACGGACTCATGCGTGCGTCAGGGGTCCAAGACCCTCCCCCACACAGGAAACCCTGGGGGTTCGTCTAGCGGTAGGACAGCGGACTCTGAATCCGTATGCCGAGGTTCGAATCCTCGACCCCCAGCCACGGGCGCTCCCGATGGGAGCGCCCACTCTATTTCCGGGCTCCCCATTTGCCATTCGCGTAGCCGCGCTCGATTGGCTATGCGCCGTCCTCTCTCGAGCCAAGCCCGGCTGATACAATCCGCCGGCGATGGACTCATGCCGCGAAGCCCTGGAATAAACCCGGCGCGCGGGGTTCGGCCGAGTCACGACCATGCACAGCGACTCAGAGCTCACCCCGGCGTTCTGGCAAAGCCTGGAGGCCGACCTGCAAGCGTATGCCAGGCGAGTAGGCATCACCTGTGCTCGGCCTTTGCGCAGTCAGCTGCGGCCCTACTGATCGACCGGCTGCAGGCGCCCGACCTCCCGCCACTTCCCCCTCCCAGCGCCGTCCACCCCGTCGTCGGCGAGAACGGCTCGGGGAAGACCACCTCTGCCGCCAAGCTAGCGGCCTACAGGGCCCGAGGCTGCTGGCAGGAGCAGAACCCTTCCGTGAGGAAGCCGGACCGCAGCTCGAGCTGCGGGCAGCCCGGATCGGCGTTCCGGTCGTCACGGTGGCCCAGGGAAGCGACCCGGGCGGCGCAGTGTTCAGCGCTGTCCAGGCCACCCTCGCCCCCTTCGCGGCCGCTCCCTTTGTGGATGCCCTGCCCGCGTGAGGCGTGGGCCTTTTTCCGACCTGGGGTATCATTTCCTGGCTTGAAGGGCGGTGACCAGATGACCTACGAAGGATTGAGGGCGGACCTGCAGGCGCTGAATGACCGATACCGAACTCTGCTGGTGCGTCTTTGACTACCCCGCCAGGATATCAGAACTGCAGGCGCTCGATCTCGCCTCCCAGGCGGAAGGATTCTGGGGAGAGGGTGAGAAGGCCCGGGCGGTGATGCGCCAGGCCTCCGGCCTTCGGCAGCTGACGAGCGGCCTCGAGACCTTGCGCCAGCGCCTGGCAGACGCCGACGAGCTGGCAGCGTTGGAGGACCCCGCCCTGACCCAAGAGTTGGAGCTGGAGGTCCAGTCTCTGCGCCTAGAAGTGGATCGGCGCGAGACGGAGGCTTTGCTCTCCGGCGAGTACGACCGGGGCAATGCCATCCTGGCAATTCATGCCGGCGCCGGAGGAACCGACTCGCAGGACTGGGCCGCCATGCTACTCCGGATGTACCTGCGGTGGGCAGAGCAATCCGGACTCGGCGCTGAGGTCCTGGACAGCAGCGAAGGCGAAGAAGCCGGCATCAAGAGTGCCACCGTTGCCATCGACGGCGAGTCGGCCTACGGCTACCTGCAGGCGGAACGCGGGGTTCATCGACTGGTGCGCCTCTCGCCCTTCGATTCCGCCCACCGCCGGCATACCTCGTTCGCCCTGGTTGAGGTCCTTCCCCAGGTTGACCAGGCCGAGGAGATCACGATCAATCCCGCCGACCTGCGGATCGACACCTATCGCTCGGCCGGGGCTGGCGGGCAGAACGTACAGAAGAACGAGACCGCCATCCGGATCACTCATCTAGCGACCGGGCTGGTTGTGACCTGCCAAAACGAGCGATCCCAGACGCAGAACCGCCAGAACGCCATGCGGGTCCTCCGGGCCCGGTTGGGCGAGCTGCAGCGCCAGCAGAATGCACAGGAGTTGGCCAAGATCAAGGGCGACCACGTCAAGGCCGAATGGGGCAGCCAGATCCGGTCGTACGTCCTGCACCCGTATCAGATGGTAAAGGACCACCGGACGGGTTATGAGATTGGCAATACGAGCGCCGTGCTGGATGGCGAGATCGACGGCTTTATCCAGGCCTACCTGCGCTCGGCCGATCGAACGGGCGCGCCTTGAAGCCCATTCCCCTGCCTGGTATAATGCCGGGTTGAGTTCCTTGGAGGCGGTCCGTTGAATACGTATCTCAACCTCGCCATGATCGTCGTTTCGATCGCCCTGGTTGCCGTCATCCTGCTACAAAGCCGGGGAATCGGCTTGGGCGGTTTGACCGGAGCTGATCTCTCCGTCTCGGGCTATCACCAGCGCCGCGGCCTCGAGCGACTGATCTTCTACTTCACCATCGGCCTGAGCGTGCTGTTCTTCACCCTGTCCATGGCGAACGTCATGGCGCAGTCCTGAGGCCGGCGCCCGGACTCCAGCCCCCTCCCGCGATCGAAGCATGCGAAGAATCCGCTGGCAGATCCTGATCGCCGTCGGGGGTCTGCTCCTGATCCTCGCCCTGCTCCTGCAGCAGTCCCCCGAGCCGGGCACGCCCGAGCTGCTGCCTCAGAAAGGCGGGTCGTACGTTGAGGGCTTGATGGGTTCGGTCGTCCGCCTCAACCCGGTCCTCGACTACGCCAATCAAGCCGACCGCGACGTCGACCGCCTGCTGTACTCGGGATTGGTGCGTTTCGATTCCCGCGGCGTTCCCGAGCCCGACCTGGCAGAGAGCTGGGCTGTCTCGGCGGACGCAACCCTGTACACATTCACCCTCCGCCCGGACGCGACCTGGCACGACGGCTTGCCCGTCACTTCCGATGACGTCATCTACACATTCTCCAAGATGCAGGATGAGGATTTTCCCGGGCCGGAAGATCTGCGTGAGCTGTGGAGCGAGATCAACATCATCCGCCTGGACGACCGCAACGTACAGTTCCAGCTCCCTGAACCCTTCGCCCCATTCATGGACTACCTGGCCCTCGGCCTGCTCCCCGAGCACCTGCTGCGGGGGGTGAGCGCCGGGGAC
>JALHUE010000419.1 GCA_022866145.1 Anaerolineales bacterium
CCCCCTCCATAGCTCATCGAAGGTCCGATCTGGTTCTCGTCGCCGAGCTACGGAAGGAAATCGAGCGGGTTTACCTTGCCATACGAGTCGTTCATCAACTCAAAGTGCAGGTGCGGACCGGAGCAGTTGCCGGTGCAGCCCATGCCACCGATCACCTGCCCCTGGAAAACCGCCTGACCGCAGCCGGAATTGATCGTGCTCAAGTGCGCATAGAGCGACTGCCACCCGTTGCCGTGGTCGATGACGATCACGTATCCGTAGCCCCAGTCGTTCCAGCCCGAGTACACCACCACGCCGCTGTCGGCCGCGAAGATGCCATTGCCCACTGAGCCCCCGAGGTCGATGGCCGGATGCACGCCCGGGTTGTAGTTGTAGCCAGAGACCCAAGTCGAAGACGTCGGCCAGGCGAAGGACCCTGTGCCGATCGGGCCGTCCGAGACAGCGCTGCACGCGCCCGCTCCCAGGATCGAGGCCGAGGCCGGGTTGGCCCGCGTGATCCGCGGCGACTTCCAGGTCGGTGCGTCGCGCTTGCCATCCGGGATCACCAGGGCCGTACCCTCCGGGATCCCCGGGTTGGCGATGTCGATGTCAAGGTCGAGAGCGTTGCCGGGCCATTCCAGGATATCGGTCGGTGAGACACGGAAGAACGTGGCAACACCCTCCAGCGACTCACCCGCGCTCCATAGGTGCAGCGCGCCGTCAATCGGCAGGATGCTCAGCTCCTGTCCCGGCTGCAGCGTGTGGGGGTCGCCGTCAAGCTCCACCCAGTTGCCCCACAGAATTGACTCGGGCTTGAGGTTGAACTTCTCGGCGATGCCGAAGAGCGTGTCGCCCTTCTGCACGAGATACTTGACGATCTCCAGCCGCGGGCGACTGGGGACGACGGTGTGAACGTCGGTTTGGCGTTCGATCCCGAAGTACGTCACGGGGCCGCCGGCGGCGAAGGCCGGCAGGTCGGCGAGGGAGAGGAGTTGCTCTGCCACCGGCGTGGGTTCGGCCCCGGCTGCGGCAGCCGTCTCGGAAGTCCTGTCCGGCAGGGCGCTCAAGCCGCGGCGCACGGCCCACACACCCAAGACGATCACCAGGATCAATCCGGCGTGGCTGCCAAAGCGCAGCAGGTTCTCCCGCCAGCCGCGGCGGCGGATTTCTTCCCAAACCTGACCCGCGGTTCTCAGGCGAGGCCGGCGCTCGCCCGGCGCCGTCGCGGCTTGCGGCCCGGTCTGTGGGTTGCTCTCGGGTTTGTCCATTGGAGACGGCATGATATCGGTCGGCGGATGGGGCGTCAAGCCCACGTTATGTCGCGCTAGGGAAGCACGGACCATGGGCTGACAAATCCGCCCTGGAGACGAGTCTCGAAGTGAAGGTGAGTGCCGGTCGAGTTGCCGGTTGAGCCCATATGGCCGATGACCTGCCCCTGGCCGACGCTCTGGCCGCAGGCGACCCGCGTGTCCGATAGGTGGGCGTACACGGTCTGCCAGCCGGTACCGTGGTCAATCATGACCATATTGCCGTAGCCCCCGTTCGACCAGCCCGAGTACACGACGACGCCGCCATCCGCCGCCCAGATCGGGTCGCCAAGGGCTCCGGCAATGTCGATCGCCAGGTGGCCGGACCAGTAGTCGTTCCCGGAGGTGAAGTGGTTGGCGCTCGGCCAGATGAAACCTCCGGTGCCGACCGCGCCCGACGAGAAATCCCCGCTGCATCCGCCGGCGCCGTAGGCCGAGCCTACGCCGGCGCTGCCCCGGGCGATCGTCGGGATGAACCACGAGCGCAGGGGGCGTGAGCCGCCGGGGATGATCAGTCCGGCGCCCTCCGCCACGGCCATCGTCTCGTCAATTCGGTTGGAGGGCCATTCGAGGATCGTGGCCAGGTCGACGCCGAACTCCTTGGCGATGGCCTCCAGGCTGTCGCCGCTCTTCCATTCGTGGTAGGCGCCGTCCACCGGCAGGATGCGCAACTCCATGCCTGCCTGGATCACATGCGGATCATCGTTCAACGTTTCCAGGTTGCCCCACAGGATGGTCTCGGGCTTAATGGAGAACTTGTCGGCGATGCCGAACACCGAGTCGCCTTTCTGCACGGTATACAACAGCATATCGACGCGGGAGCGCACCGGCGCATCGGTCTCAAGCAAGCTCCGCCGGCCGATCGCCAGATCCCGGCCTGCCTGGGAGAAACCGGGCAGCGCTACCTCAGCCGGGGCTGGCTCGGCCGCCGGCTGGGCGGCTGCCGGCTGCAGCCCGCCGAGGTTGAGGGCGATGGCCCATGCCGCCGCCGACAGACCAAGCACGGCCAGCAGGTATGGCAGCCCGCCTTTCCACGATCGGCCAGAGGCCGCAGGCGTGTCGTCAGTCATCGCTTTCGGTCAGGCGCTCGAGAAATTCCATGTTGTTTTCGGTCTTGGCCAGGCGCTGGATGATGGCCTCGGTGGCGCTGGTGATGTCCATCCCGGCACCCCCCGGCGGCGGGTTGACCATGTGCGAGAACATCCTGCGCATCAGCCACACCCGCGGGGTGATGTCCGGACCCAGCAGCAACTCCTCCCGGCGGGTGGACGAACGCTCGATATCGAAGGCCGGGAAGATGCGCCTCTCCTGCAGTCGGCGCGAGAGATGCAGCTCGAGGTTGCCGGTTCCCTTGAACTCCTCGTACACGACATCATCCATCCGAGAACCGGTGTCGACCAGGCAGGTAGCGACGATCGTCAGCGACCCGCCATCCTCGATATTGCGGGCGGCGCCGAAGAAGCGCTTCGGCGGATAGAGCGCCGCCGGGTCGAGGCCGCCCGACAGCGTGCGTCCGGACGGTGTGACCATCAAGTTGTAGGCACGTGCCAGGCGGGTGATGGAATCCATCAAGATGGCGACGTCTCGCCCGCACTCCACCAGCCGCTTGGCCCGTTCCAGCGCCATCTCGGCCACCCGCACGTGCGAGGCGACCGGCTCGTCGAAGGTGGATGAGATCACCTCGGCGTCCACCGAGCGGTCCATGTCCGTGACTTCTTCCGGCCGCTCCCCGATCAGGGCCACCATCAGGTGGACGTTGGGATAGCGGGTGGAGATGGCGTTCGCCACCTCCTTGAGCACGGTGGTCTTGCCCGCCTTCGGCGGGGAGACAATCAGGCCGCGCTGTCCTTTGCCGATCGGCGAGACCAGGCTCAGCAGGCGGGTGGACAGCGTGAAGCGATCGGTCTCCAGGTCAAATCGTTCCAGCGGGAAGATCGGCGTCAGGTCCTCGAACTTCGGCCGGCTCTTGGCCTCTTCGGGATCGAGGCCATTGATCGACTCCACCCGCAGCAAGCCGTAGTACTTTTCGGTCTCCTTCGCCGGGCGGATCTGGCCGATAACCATGTCGCCGGTGCGCAATCCAAACCGGCGGATCTGCGACTGCGACACGTAGATGTCGTTCGGTCCGGGGAGGTAGTGATCGGCCCGAAGGAAGCCCATGCCCTCGTTCATGATCTCGAGGATTCCCCCGCGCAGTTCCAGGCCCTGGCGCTCGGCCTCGGCCTGCATGATGCGCAGGATCAAGTCCTCCTTCTTGATGCGGGCCGCGCCGGGGACATTCATGTCCTTGGAGAGCGCCCGCAACTCCGTCAGGGTCATGGACTCCAGTTGGGAGATATTCATGTGGTTGGACTCCCTGAAGATGGTCGGCAAGGGTTGGGCCTTGGCGATCGGCCCGGCCGAGGACATCTACAGCACAAAGCGAAATAATCGATTCGATGAGGGCTGGACAATAGGCGAGTTATGGATCTTCAGTTCGGGGGAATTGCCCGGAACCCGTTCCTGCTGGAACGTCAGGATTATAGCACGTCCCAGCCTTCCTCGCAAGGCCGGCCCCAGCCGGTGGCTACCGGGCCAGCCAGAGCACCAAGTAGTAGCCGAGAACCGCGGCCCACAACCAGGAATCGATGCGGTCCAGCACGCCGCCGTGCCCCGGAAGCAGGCTGCCCGAGTCCTTCACCTGGACCTGGCGCTTGATCATGCTGATCCCGACATCTCCCAGCGTGGTCACGACCGCCAGGACCGTGCCGATGATCAGCCCATTCACGATCGAGAACGGCAAGGGGTTCTCGGCCCATCGGCTCCAGACCACTGCCAGCAGGGCCCCCGAAACCGAGCCGGCAGCGACGCCCGCCAGATAGCCCTCCCACGTCTTCTTGGGGCTCAAGCGGGGGGCAAGCTTGTGGCGGCCGAGGCGCCGGCCGACGAAGTAGGCCGCGCTGTCCGCCAACCAGACGGACGGCAGGACCAACAGCAGCCACCAGGCGCCATCCGGTAGAGTGCGCAGAGATACGAAATAGCCGCCGATCCATCCCAGGTACAACACCCCGCCCCAGGTGAGCGCCATATCCGAACCCGAGTTGGGCGCCCCACGCTCAAAGTCCACCAGATGCCAGGCCATCCCGAGCAGGCAAACCAATGCCAGCAGCTCAGGGGCTCCGCCGAATCCCCAGGCGTACCGGGCGAGGGCAAACAAGCAACAGAATCCGACAAGCAGAGGCAGGCTCGGTCGCTGGCCAGCGGCTAGGAACAGGCGTCCATACTCAAAGCCGGCCAGCCCGAGGATCAGGGCGATGCCCAGGGCGAACCACCAGCCACCGGCCAGAATCACCGCCAGGCCGATCGGCAGCAGCAGCAAGACGACCAACACTCGCTGCCTGAGCATTCAAGACCCGCGGGCGGGGGCCCGAACCCGGCCGAAGCGCCGTTCGCGCTGGTCGAAGGCCTGCAGGGCGGCGAGCAGCTGCTCGCGTCCGAAATCGGGCCAGAGCGTCGGGGTCACGTACAGTTCGGCATAGGCGCCTTGCCAGATCAGGAAGTTGCTGACGCGCATCTCGCCCGAGGTTCGGATGATCAGATCCGGGTCGGGCGAATCGGCAGTGAACAGGTACCGGGAGATCAGGCTCTCATCGATGTCTTCGGGTGCGTGCCCGGCGGCCACGATCTGCTGAATTGCCCAGACCAGCTCGTCCCGGCCGCCATAGTTCCAGGCAATGTTCAGCACCAGGCGCTGGTTCTGGCGCGTCATATCAATCGCGTAGCGGACCTTCTGCTGCAAGTGCGGCTCGAGCCGCTCGAGGCGCCCGATATGGCGAAGCTGCACTCCATTGCGATGCAGCTCATCCAGCTCCCGGTCGATCACGTCCTCCAGGATGTTCAACAACCCGCGCACCTCCTCCGGCGGACGGGCCCAGTTCTCCGTCGAGAAGGCATAGATGGTCAGGTAGCGGATGCCGAACTCGGTGCAGGCCTGGATGACCCGCCGCAAGTTGTCGACCCCGGCCCGATGCCCGGCCAGGCGCGGCAGGCCGCGTTTGCGGGCCCAACGCCCGTTGCCATCCATGATGATGGCGATGTGGGCCGGAATGGTGCTGGGGAGCTTGACGCTGGGATTCTTGCTCTTGGCCATGGGCGGCGGTTGGTCAGACCTCGAGGATCTCAGCTTCCTTGCGCTGGCCGACAGCGGTCACGGTCTCGATGTGATGGTCGGTAAGCTTCTGCAGACGGTCTTCCCCCCGCTCGAGGTCGTCCTCGGAGATCAGTTTCTCGCGTTCGAACTCTCGCATATCGTTGTGCACATCCCTGCGCACGTTGCGGACTGCCACTTTCGCTTCCTCCACCCTGGCGCGTACGACGCGCACCAACTCGTGCCGTCTCTCCTCTGTCAAGGCAGGGATGTTCAGGCGGATCATCTTGCCGTCATTGTTGGGCGTCAACCCGAGGTCCGAGGCCTGGATGGCCCGCTCGATGTCCTTCAAGCTAGCCGGGTCGAAGGGTCGGATGGTCAGCAGCCTGGGTTCGGGAGCCGAGATCGTCGCCAACTGCATCAACGGCGTTGGGGTCTCGTAGTACTCAACCAGCAGGCGCTCGACCAGCGCCGGGGAGGCCCGCCCGGTTCGGATCCCCGAGAGGTCTTCCTCCAGTGAGCGAGTGGCGCCAGCCATGCGAGACTCAGCTTCGGCCAGGGCATCTTCGATCATTGCCTTCTCCTCGGTTGGATGATCTCATCCGCCGCGGCAGGTCGCATCAGGCTCGCCCTCCCCCAGAAGCCAGCCCTCGAACTCGGCGATCGGAGCGATTCCCCCCCGACCACTGTCCGGGCAGCCTGACGGCGAGGGGAACCTGCTGAGGCGCTCCAAGGATAGCCCAAATCCGCCGGATTGCGAAGCGGGGTGAACCCGCCTCCGGCCTACCCGGCGATCGTCGTGCCGACCGGCTCACCTTGTACGGCGCGCTGCAGCGCCCCGGGCTGCCACAGGTCCAACACCAGGATCGGCAAGCTGTTGTCCATACACAACGAGATGGCGGTGCTGTCGATCACCTTCACCCGCCGATTGAGGGCGTCAATATAGGTCAGACGGTCGAAGCGTGTGGCGGAGGGGTCGATCTCGGGGTCACTTTCGTACACGCCGTCGACCTTGGTGGCCTTGATCACGACATCGGCCCCGATCTCCATCGCCCGCA
>JALHUE010000420.1 GCA_022866145.1 Anaerolineales bacterium
CGCGGAAGCCGCCGATGGTCTCCCGCAGCGGGACGTAGCGCCCATCCAAACCGGTAAACTGCTCAGCCACGAACATCGGCTGCGAGAAGAATCGCTCGATCTTACGCGCCCGCGTGACCAGCATCTTGTCATCCTCGCTCAGCTCGTCAATCCCGAGGATGGCGATGATGTCCTGCAGATCCTTGTAGCGCTGCAACACCCGCTGGACCTCACGCGCCGTGGTGTAGTGCTCCTCGCCAACGATTGCCGGGTCAAGGATGCGCGATGTCGATGCCAGCGGATCGACGGCAGGATAGATCCCCTTCTCTACGATCGACCGCTCCAGGGCGATGGTTGCGTCCAGGTGGGTGAAGGTTGCGACCGGAGCGGGATCTGAGTAGTCATCGGCAGGGACGTACACTGCCTGCATCGAGGTGATCGATCCGGTGCGGGTCGAGGTGATCCGCTCCTGCAACACGCCCATCTCTGTCGCCAGCGTCGGTTGATAGCCCACAGCCGAAGGCATTCGCCCCAGCAGCGCCGAAACCTCGGCGCCGGACATGCTGAACCGAAAAATGTTGTCGATGAAGAGCAGGACATCCCGTCCCTGGTCGCGGAAGTACTCGGCCATACTCAGTGCGCTAAGGCCGACGCGCAGGCGCACGCCCGGCGGCTCATTCATCTGGCCGTATACCAGCACGGTATCCTTGAGCACGCCCGACTCAATCATCTCGCGGTACATCTGCGTGCCTTCCCGCGTCCTCTCGCCGATGCCGGCGAAGA
This sequence comes from Anaerolineales bacterium, assembly GCA_022866145.1. NCBI lineage: Bacteria > Bacillati > Chloroflexota > Anaerolineae > Anaerolineales > Anaerolineales bacterium. The sequence goes on from JALHUE010000420.1 coordinate 763, forward strand.
CCGAGTTGCCTTTGTGCACCGTAGCGATCGAGCGGATCAGCTCCTGAATGATCACCGTCTTGCCGGTTCCAGCGCCGCCGAAGATGCCGGTCTTGCCGCCCCGGGTGAAGGGGGCGATCATGTCGATGACTTTCAAGCCGGTCTCGAACACTTCGACCCGGCGCGATTGCTCTTCGAAGGACGGAGCCGGACGGTGGATCGGGTAGTAAGTCTCGGCCTCGACCGGGCCTTTGCCGTCGATCGGCAGCCCCAGCACGTTGAAGACGCGGCCGAGTGAGGCTTCGCCCACGGGAACCAGAATCGGGCTGCCGGTGGCCACGGCCCGCACCCCGCGGCGCAGACCGTCGGTGGTGTCCATGGCGACCGTGCGCACGGTCTTGTCGTCCAGGTGCAGCTGCACCTCCAATACCAGGGGCTGCGCCTCCGGGCGCTCGACCTCGATCGCCTCATACATCTCCGGCAATTGGCCGGCCGGGAACTCGCAGTCTACGACGCCGCCGCGTACCTGGGCGACCCGTCCGATCACTTCCGTCATATCCGCCTCCAAGGCCCCAACCGCGCTAGCCGCCCAGAGCTTCCGCGCCCCCGACGATATCCAGGATGTCGCTGGTGATGGCCTGCTGCCTGGCCTTGTTGTACTCCAGCCGCAGGCTGTCCCGCAGGGCATTGGCGTTCTCGGTGGCGTTCTGCATGGCCACCATCCGGGCCGCGTGCTCGCTTGCCATAGATTCCAGCATGGCCTGGTAGATCTGCAGCCCAGTGAAACGCGGCACGATCTGTTCGATCAGCTCGGTTTCTCCGGGCTCGTAGATGTAGGATGCCGGAGCGCCCCCGCGGGCCGCAGCCAGGGCATCAATCCTCTCGCCGCCCTCCAGCTCCAAAGGCAGCAGCTTCTTGGCCGTCGGCACCTGCCGCAGCATGTTGACAAAGTCGGTGTACACAACGTGTACCTGGTCAGCCCGGCCCTGCAGGAACTCATCGACCAGCAAGCGGCCGATAGCGGACACGTC
>JALHUE010000421.1 GCA_022866145.1 Anaerolineales bacterium
ACGATCTTGTCCACGTACCAGTCCATGAAGTCCTGCTCGTTTTCGATCTCAACTTCCTCCGGGATCCACAGCCGGATGCGCCGGCCGGCAGGATCGTCGAAAGTCAGGCAGTCGGTGAAGACGTAGTCGTAGCGGCGCATTGCCTGGGGAGAGAACAGCGACACCCATTCTCGGCCTTCGGCTTGCATGCCCAGGAACACCGGCTGGCCGCGCACGCCCTCCCGGAAGCGGTCGAGTCCGGCATCATCGCAGATGAAGGCTTCGGCCGTCACGCCAGGAAGGCCCCCGCGCACGAGGCCGCAATTGGGGGCAATACCGACATTGATGCCGGTGCGCAGGCTGTGGGCGAGCACCTGATCGAGGGTGATCCCCTTCAGATGGAGGTGCAGATCGATGAGAGGGAAACCGAGGGCCTGCAGGCGTGCCAGGCGAGCGTCGATCTCATCCCAAGGTGCCGGCAGGATTTCCGCTTCCACCGCCAGCGGGCGGACCCGAAGCTCGTGGATCTGCAATCGGCCGCCCTCTGCCTGCCAATGCAAGCCGAAGATTCCGCTGGGCCGGCTGCTCCCGGTGGGTAGTGGGGCGATAGTGTCGACGACGAGCATGTCGTCCAACCAGACCTGGGTTCGTCGTCCTTGATGACGAATGCGCAGCCCAAAGGGCTGATCGTCGGCGATCCAGCGCTTGAACAGATTACGAACCCGGTACAGGCTGCCGGTCTGGCACCTCTCCGGCCGACCGTCGAGAGCCCGGTCGGCCTGGTTGATCAGAACGGAAGGGCTGCCATCCTGGGCGGGGCTATGCTGGCTGCGGGCGTGGAAGAAGAGTCGTGCCCAGGCGCCTGCCGAGGCCTGGCAGGTTGCCTCGAGCTCGAAATCCTGGAAGCCCGGCTGATCGCCGTTCCCCGCGTGGTAGAGCGTGCCCGGAGCGCCGCTTGCGACGAGCTTTCCTTGATCCACCGAGAACGACGTGGTATCGCCGGAAGCGCGCCAGCCAGACAGGCCGACGCCGTCAAAGGCGGAGGTCCATGGGCCGCGATCCGTGTCAGCGGAGGTCACGCTTGCTCCCGGAGTGATGGCCAGACTCGTTCAGCGACAACCGCCGCCGACGCAGAATCGGGGTGGAGTCGCCAAATGTGGGGGTTCGGGCAATTTCCGAACCCCCACATCTCGCTTCGACTTGTCTCCACACCGACATCGCTATGAGCGGAGAGGGTGGGATTCGAACCCACGGTGGCCACGAGGACCACAACGGTTTTCGAGACCGTCCCATTCAACCACTCTGGCACCTCTCCGAGATTGATTATAGCGCGCCTGTTGTGGCGGACCGTGACGGCACACGACGTTTGCGCCAGGCGCCAGCAGGTTCCAGTCCGCCTGCAGGCTCGGGGAATCGGAGTAGACTAGCGGACCAGCCATCGCCTACCGGACCGAAGGAGGGAACGTGGCGCAAATAGCCGAAACTTCCAGCGGCCAGCGGACCGAGCCGGGTTTCCTGCGCGCTACATTCCGGCAGTTCTGGCAGGCTTTGCTGTTGCAGCCAGAGGCCTACCAGCCAATCCTAGGATCCGAGCGGCCCGTGCGGCAGGGTTTCCGGATGCTGACGGCGCTGTACCTGATCACCGGCTTGATCACCAGCCTCGGGCTGATCTTCCACTATCTGACCCTGCCGAAGGTGGAGCTCATCCAGTCGCAGGTCGGCGAGCTGATCTTCAACTCGGGGCTGTACCAGCAATGGACTGCAGAGCAGCCCGCCCTGGCGGCGGTGCTCAACCTGGGTTATCGCTTGTTCTGGTTCATCGCCGGGATACGGATCGGTTACCCCTCCCGACTCGACATCTTCCTCACGCCGCTCTCGCTGTGGGTGATGGGCTTGTTCAACTGGGTCACCTTCGCCATCTTTGGGGAGCTCATTGGTCGCAAGCTGGGCGGGCAGGCACGGCGGCGAGCCTTCTGGGGAGCGCTGGCCGTGGCCAACGCGCCGCAGCTCCTGACTGTGCTCAACGTAATCCCGGGCTTGGTCGTCCCCTCCGGACTGCTGTGGTCCTGGACGATCCTCACCAGCTACCAGGCTACCCATGCAACGTATCCTCAGCTCAACTGGCGCCGCACCCTGAGCACGACGCTCCTGATGTACGCCCTGCACTACTTCTTTATCTTCCTGTCGATTGTCCTGGGTGTGCTGTTGGGGGTGCTGATCTACTCGCTTGTGCTCTAGACGAACCCGGCAGAAGCGAGCACGCGGAAAATGGAGCCCTCGGGCTGATGGCGCAGGCAGATCAAGGAGACCGCTGTGACTCAATTCTTCCGAACCTATGGCCGCCTTCTGATGCTCAACGGCGAGTCCTTCGAAGGACTTCGGCGATCGAACGATGGCGTGCTCTTCGCCTTCAAGCTGTTCGTCGTGGTGGGCCTGTTTGCCGGCCTTGGCACTCTGAGCGGAACCCGGGAGTTGCTGCAGACACCGACGGTCGCTGAGCGGGCCTACCAGGTTGCGGAAGGCGTCAGCACCTGGTCGGGCCAACTGGAAGGGTTCGTTGGCGGCGTCGCGGCCGGGCCGGCTCTGAGCATCACCCAATGGTTCACCGACCTGGGCGCGACGCTCGAGAGCTTCGAGCCGCCACTCGGAATGCAAACCAGCCGAGTGATCCGTTTGATCGGCGAGTGGCTGACCGCGCCTCTCACCCTCCTGGCAGCGTGGATAACGGCCCTCCTGCCGGTGCTGCTCGTCGCCAAGCTGATGGGCGCGGGCGGAAGCCTGCGTGCCTTGGTTGCCGTGCTGCTGGTGTCGGCCGCGCCGCAGATCCTGACTGTGTTGGGGTCCTTCCCGCTACCCGAAGCCAGCGTTTGGAGCGCAGCAGCATCCGTGCTCCAGTTCGTGGCGCTGTTCTGGGGGCTGGCGATCCTGGTGAAGGGGTTGTCGGTTGCGGGTGGAGTGGACCAACGCAAGGCGATCACGATCCTGGTGGTCACCGGGCTGGTGTTCTACGTGCTGATCCCCTCCATCGTGCTGACGGTCGGCGGGCTCAAGCTGTGGGGCCTCATCCAGCTGATGGGTTGAGTTCGGCCGGGGGGCGGCTGGCCAAACGCGCGTACAGCGCCTCGTGCTGGTCGAGGGTGATCTCGTACGAATGCAGGCGAGCCATCGCCAGTGCTGCGTGCTTCAAGCGCTCACGTTCCAACGGATTGCGGAGAAGGTAGAGCAGGCGGTCGGCCATGCCTCCAGCATCCCCGGGCTCGACCAGGTATCCGCAACCGGGGCGCTCGACCAGGTCCGGCATGGTCGTTGCCCTCACGGCAACGATCGGCAGACCGCTGGCGGCGGCTTCGAGCACGACAATTCCTTCGGCTTCAATCCGCGACGAGATGGCAAACACTGTGGCTACGCGGTAGACGATTGGCAAGTCGTCCCTGCCGAGGAAGCCGGGAAAGACCGTTCGATCCCCGATCCCGAGTTCACGAGCGAGCTGCACCAAGCGCGGGCGAGCGTTGCCATCTCCGACGATGAGCAGCTGAGCATCGACCTGATCCATGGCGCGGGCGGCTGCCCGGATCACGACGTCAACGTCCTTCTCGCTATCGATCCGCCCGACGTGCAGGATGATCGGCCGGCTTGGGTCGACACCGAAGCGCTCGGCCACGGAGGCCCGCTCCTGGGTGTTTCCCAAGGCGGGATGGAAACGCTGGAGATTGACGCCATTGCTGATGGCGATCGGACGCCCGCCGGCGTGGCGGGCGTAGCTTGCGGCTGCGTACTCGGACGGGGTGATGATGGCATCAAAGAAGATCAGTCGCCGCGCTGCCAGGCGCCACAGGTAGGACTCGATCCAGCGCTCCAAGCGACGGGGGGCGTGAACGATGTGAACGACGTTGATCGGTAGGGCATGGGCGGTGATCACCAATGGCAGCCCAAGCGAGCGGATGGCTCCTGGAATTTGCAGCGCCCCGAGCGTCGGGTCATGCAGATGGACCACCTCCGGGCGGAAGCCGCCCAGGTGGCGAATCAGCCCTCGCCGGTGCCACCAACACCAACGCTGCCCGACGCGCAGCGGAGTGGGAAAGGAGCGCAAGCGGATGATTCGGAGGTTCTGTCGGTCATCGGTGTGAGGCTCGCCGCGCTCGCTTGCCGCCAGGACAAGAACCTGATGCCCGCGTTCGGCCAGGCCCTGGGCGAGGTGACACACCGCCATGGAGACGCCGCTGACCATCGGCGGATAGGTCTGGCTGATCAGGGCCAGGCGCATCAGGCGAGGGCGAGGCGGGCGGCCTCGACCAGATCCCGGACCCGGCTCATCACTCCATCGGTTGCCTGCCGAAACTCGCGCAGCCCCACCGCCTCCGCGCCAAGCGGAAACGGCCATAGACATTCGCCGATGGCGACCACGGCCGGGCCGCCGAACTGCCAACAGCCGACCGTGGGCCGGTCGTAGAAGCGGCCGTGGAACACGCGGGTGTTGGCTTCTGGCACGAAGACACCGATGGGCTGTATCGGAACCCGCGTTCTGTAGCAAAGGCGGGCGGCGCCGGTCAGGCCGCGGCGCATCTCGACGCCATGCGTCAGCACGCCCTCAGGATAGATCAGGATGTGCTCATCCTTCGCCAGGAAATCCCCGGCGAGGACCAGGGAGGCTTGCGAGCCGGTCCCGCGGCGGATGGGGATCTGCCCGGCGTGTTTCAGTAGTTTGCCGAGCACGGGCAGGCTGAAGCTCTCCTCTTGAGCGAAGCTATGGATCCGGCGGCGATAGATGAACGGCAGCAGGAAGGCATCGCTCACCCGGGCGTGATTCGAGACCAGGATCCGTGCCCCAGGCTCGATGTTCTCCCGCCCGAGCACTCGCACTGAACGGACCAGTGCTGTGCGATAAACCCACAGCAGGGCGATCAACATTCCGTAGAGCGGAGATATCGCTGCTCCGAGCGGCACACCCGCCCGCAGGTCGTCGTGCTCGCGCCGGGCGCCGGCCAGATCCAGTTGGTGTGGATACAGATCGTCGGGGAGTCTCGGAGGGGTTGAGGCCATGTCGGCTGCCCAGGCTGGGCCCGTCGGCGGAGGGCTACAGCTCGGCCGCCTCCCCCAGGTCCGGATAATGGACCAACTTGACGCCGGCTGTGTTGAGTTTGGCTTGCAGGGCCGCGGCCGGCTCGGGCTCGCCGTGGACCAGGAAGATCTTGCGCAGGGTGGCCTGGGTGGCGCGAGCGTAGTCGACGAGAAAGGCCTGATCGGCGTGGGCTGACAGGCCGTTCAGGCTGACCACCTTGGCCGCGACCGGGTACTCCTCCCCGAAGATGCGGACCCGCTCGGCGCCTTCGGCCAGCCGCCGGCCGAGGGTCTCGGGCGCCATCCAAGAGGTGATCAGGATCGTGTTGCGGGGATCCCCGATATTGTTCTTCAGATGGTGCAGGATTCTGCCGTTCTCGGCCATGCCCGAGGCGGAGATGATGATGATTGGTCCGCGCACGTCATTGATGGCTTTGCTCTGCTCGACCGAGCGGGTGTAGCTCAGGTCGCCGAAGCCAAAGGGGGAGTGATGCACATCGCTGCCGACGAAGGCCTGCGTTTCTTCGTCGAGCTCCGCCACATGCTGGCGGAAGACGGCGGTGACGTCGATGGCCAGCGGGCTATCGACGAAAACCGGCACCCGCGGCACTTCTCCGCGGTCGATCAACTGGTGCAGCCAGTAGACCAGAGTCTGGGCGCGTCCGACGGCGAACGAGGGAATGATGACCTTCCCCTGTCTATCGAGAGTCTCGGCGATGACTTGGCGCAGGCCCTGATAGGCCAGGTCGGGGCTGTCGTGCAGGGTGTCGCCGTAGGTGCACTCCATCAGCAGGATGTCGACCTCTTGCGGCAGGATGGGATCGCGCAGCAGCGGCAGGCCGGGTCGGCCGATGTCACCCGAGAACATCAAGCGCAGCTTGCGGCCTTTCTCCTCGATGTCGAGCACCACCGCCGCCGAGCCCAGCATGTGGCCGGCGTCTACCAGACGGGCGACCACGCCCGGGACGGGCTCGAAGTCCTGGTCGTAGACGCGGCTCACCAATTGGCCGGCGGCGCGGGCGGCGTCCTGCGCGGTGTACAGCGGCTCGACCAGCGGTTCGCCCTGGCGCCGGCGCCGCTTGTTGACGTAGTCGACGTCGGATTCCTGGATCTCGCCGGAATCGCGCAGCATCAGGTCGCTGAGGTGGGTGGTGGCCGGCGTGGCATACACCGGCCCGCTGTACCCCTGACGGACGAGATTGGGAAGATTGCCCGAATGGTCGATGTGGGCATGGGACAGGATGACGGCGTTTACGCTCTGCGGCTCGAAAGGAAAGTTCAGGTTGCGCTGATAGGTGTCGCTCCGCCGCCCCTGGTACAGGCCGCAATCGAGCAGCAGCTGATGGCCGTTGACCTGAAGCAGATGCCGGGACCCGGTTACGGTGCGGGCGGCGCCGTGGAAGTGAAGTTGCATGCAACTCTCCTGCCGGTGGGTCATCCCCACAGGGCGCTGATGATCTCCTGACCGTAGATTCGGTGGCGCCAGCTCAGGGGATCCATCATCGGCCTGAGCTCGTCCAGCGTGCGCGGGGCGGAGCGGGCGATGGCCCACAACATCTCGCGCGGCAATACGACATCCGACTCGATCTGGCGAGCTTCGGCGGCACGTTTGCGCCAGCGGCGCAGGGCCTCGTAGCGAGCCTGGATAACCTGATCGCCGTTCTCAGTCTTGGGGCGGCGCGGGCGCGGCCCGCTGCACCCGCGAGCGACGGCCGCCAGCACATCGCCGCCGTAGCGCTGGATCTGGCGCGGCGTCATGCCCGGGACAGAGCTCAGCTGCTGATTGTCCGACGGCATCAGGCGCGCGATCTGCAGCAGGGTGTGATCCTCCATCACCTTGAAGGGCGGCCGGTCGAGACGACGGGCGTTCCGGTCGCGCACGCCGTACAGCTCGCGCAGCACGGCGGCCTGCTCCGGGTTCAGCTCGCGGGCGTGGCTCACGCTCCAGAATGTGGGGCGCTCGTCGCGATGGGGGAGCGCCGTCTGGCTGGCATAGGCCATCGCCTCGGCCGCCTCGTCGAGCTGGGCGGCCTGCCGCAGCTCCGCCTCCAGGCGGTCCCGCAGCGGGAGCAGGTAGTGCGTGTCCAGTCGGGCATAGTCCAGCAGGTGTGCCGGCAGGGGGCGCTTGCCCCAGTTGGCGCGCTGACAGCGCTTGTCGAGGCTGACGCCGAATTCCTTGTTCAGGATATCGCCCAGCCCAGTCACCTTCCAGCCCAGCGTGCGGCAGGCGATGCGCGTGTCATAGACATTGGCCACCAGGAAATCGAAGTCGCGCTTGAGGCACAGCAGGTCGTACTCGGCGGCGTGGAAGACCTTCTCGATCTTGGAGCTGGCGAGGAGCGGCCGCAGCGGCGAGAGATCGGACAGGGCGAGCGGGTCGATGAGGTAGTCCACCTCCGGGACGGACAACTGAATCAGGCACACCCGCTCGGCGTAGGCGTACAGGCTATTGGATTCGGTGTCGACCGCAATTCGCGGCTGGCGCTTCAAGTAGGCCACCAGCCGCCTCAACTGCTCAGGCCGCTGGATGAGTTCGATCGGTGGCAGGCTGGCCTTGCTCATACCAGAGAATTATACCCAGCGGTACCCGCTGGATGGCGTCCGCAGGCTAGTCAGGCATGAATAATTTGACAAATACGATAGACTATGATATCAATTCTCTGACTACCCGGAAGGCAAGGGTCTACTCCCTCCAACAGCCGGGCCCACTGTCCTGACAACTCGTCCGAGGAGGTTGACCATGCCCGAGGCGGTTGCCCAACCGCAAGCGGGGAGCCCGGCCTCGCCCCCCCTGAGCCGGCGCGAGTTCCTGTACTACTTGTGGGGAACCTCCCTGGCGCTCTACCTCGCCGGATCGGCGGGCGCCCTGCTATTCTTCGCCCTACCTCGCTTCGAGGAAGGGGAATTCGGCGGCGTGATCACCCTACCGGTCGAGGCGGTGCCGCCGCCCGACAGCCCACCTGCCGAGTTCGCGGCCGGGCGCTTCTGGCTGGTCAACCTGGGCCCGGCCAGCGCGGCCGACCCGCGCCAGCCGGTGGGGCTGGCCGAAGAACCCGGGGTCAAGGCGCTGTACAAGGTCTGCGTCCACCTGGGCTGCCTGTACCGCTGGGAGGCGACGGGCGAGCGCTTCGAATGCCCGTGTCACGGCTCGAAGTACCTGCGGGATGGCGCCAAGATCGACGGCCCGGCGACCCGCAATCTGGACGTCTTCGTGATCGAAGCCGTCGATGCCGAGGGCAACGTCCTGGCCCAGACCGAGCCGACCGAGGGCAACCGCCAGGGCTCCAGCCTGCCCATCCCGCCCGGTACCGTCGCCCTGCGGGTCAACACCGGAGCCAAGATTCAGGGCGCTGCGAGCAGCGCCTAGGCAGGGGGCGATTCCATGGCGATCTTCCGACCGCACATCCCATTCCTGGACGAGGTCAAGGCCAAGGGCGTCCGCCGGGCCGGACGGGACAAGGCCGATGACATCGTCACCCGCGTCACGGCGGGTCTGAACTCCGGCGACGTGCGCAGCCTGCTGCGCGACGATCCCCCGGGTCGGCCCAATCCGCGCCTGACGCCGCACGCCGAGGGTTTCTGGCTGCACATGCGGCCGACCTACTATCACAACCTGATGGACGGCATCTACCCAACCTTCCGCCTGGGCTGGCTGTCGACCTTCTTCTTTGTCTTCGAGATCATCACCGGCGCCTTCCTGATGGTGTACTACACGCCGTCGCCGGACGCCGCCTACGCAAACATGCTCAACCTGCTGGGCAACGTGTTCTTCGGCAGCGTAATGCGCGACCTGCACAAGCTGGGCGCAGAAGCCATGGTGCTGGTCGTCGCCCTGCACATGCTGCGCACGTTCGTCACCGGTTCCTACAAGAAGCCGCGCCAGTTTACCTGGGCGACCGGAGTGATCCTGCTGGGCGTCACGCTGTTCCTGTCCTTCTCCGGCTACCTGCTGCCCTGGGATCAGCTCAGCCTGTGGGCGGTGACCATCGGGGCCTCGATGGTGGAGGCCTTCCCGCCGGAAGTGGTCGGCCAGACGCTGAACCTGATCGTGCGCGGCGGGCCCGAGTTCAACGCCGACGGCCTGCTCCGGTTCTACCTGCTGCACATCTTGCTGCTGCCGCTGATCGGATTGATTGCCTTCGGAGTGCACTACTATAAGGTGATCCATCACGGCCACAGCCTGCCGCCCGAGGCGGAGAAGGTCGGCGAAGACACCGCCAAGCGCGTTCCGATGGAGCGCCGGGTGTACTTCATGCCGAAGATCATCACCCGCGAGCTGTTCTACATCGTGGCGCTGGTGTTCCTGTTCATGGCGGCGGCGGCGTTCTTCTACGAGGCGCCGCTGGAGATCAAGGCCGATCCGCTGATCACGCCCTTGCACACGACGGCGCCGTGGTATTTCCTGTGGCTGCAAGGCATGCTCAAGATGGGCGACAAGGTGATCTGGGGCGTGATCGTGCCGACGGTGCTGATCGGCTTGCTGGTGGTGCTACCTTACTTCGAGGTCGGCCCGAGCCGGCGCTACGGCGACCGGCGTATCGGTCTGTCGATCGCCGCGCTCTCGGTCGCGGCTCTGGCGGTGCTGTCCTTCATGGGCACGCCCTGGTACGCCGTCTCGACCTCGGCCGAACAGGAGGCGATCGCCACCCTCGTACCGCAGACCCATCCCGGCCCGCTGCGGGAGACCGATTGGGCGGCGCTGGAGCTCGGCTCCTTCGCCGCCAGCGAGTATGCCTCGGCGCCGAACCCGGAGATGGCGGCCCTGCTCGAAACCTTCCACGAAGAGGTGGCCAAGGTCAACGACGCCACTCGCAGCAATGCCGAAGGGTTCATGGTGGTTGAGGACTGGCAGACCAACCTGAAGAAGATCACGCTGCGCGTGGTCTGGACCCATCTGGCGGACGGCACGCCAGGAGAATACAGCCAGGTGACCTACCTTGACAGCCAAGCGGCCTATGAGCGAGGAGGTGGGTCATGAAGTGGCAGATCGCGGTCGGGATCTTCCTGGCGCTGGGCCTGCTCGCCCTGACGATCGGGCTGGCGCTGGGCGAACTGCCGCGCATGGAGCTGTTCAAGGCCTCGATTGACGCCCGCTCGGTGGAGACCGGGGCGGCGTTGTTCGAGAACAACTGCCGCACCTGCCACGGGCCGCAAGGGAAAGGCATCGAGGGCGTGGCGCCAGCCATCAACGCCGCCGATCTGTATGACGGTTCACGCCTGGCGGCGATCGGCTGGTCAGGGACGACCGACGACTACCTGCGGGACGTGATTGCGGCCGGGCGGCCGGTGCCCAGCGCCGGGTCGAACTACCCGCAGCGCATGCCGACCTGGAGCCAGCGCTACGGCGGGCCGCTGCGCGATGACCAGGTCGATTCGCTGGTGGCCTTCGTCATGAACTGGAAGGACCGGGCACTGGCCGGAGGTGGGGGCGCCGCGCCGCCAGCTGTCGTCGAGGGGGCGGTGGGCACTGAGATCACCGTGGCCCTGCCGGCGGGAGACCCCGCCCGCGGACAACAGCTGGCCGAAAGCGGGCTCGGCTGCCCCGGCTGCCATGTGCTGGCCGCGGTCGGGCCGGCCTGGATGGCCTCGGGCGACCAGCCCGGCATTGGGACCCGCGCCGAAACACGCTTCACCCAGGACGACTACACCGGCCTGGCGGCCGATGCCCAACAATACCTGGTCGAGGCGGTGGTCCAGACCAACGCCTTCATCGTGTCCGGCTACCAACCGAACATCATGCCCCCCAACTACGGCGAGCGACTCACTGGGCAAGACCTGGCCGATCTGATCGCCTACTTGACCAGCTTGCGCTGAGTTGGCGGCTCGAGCATCGGGCTTCTCTGGGCGCCGTCGTCTCGATCGGGGCGACGGCGCTTTGAACAATCCCTGGGGCGGCGGCTGCGGTGTGGCGTACAATCGAGGCCACGCCCGGAAGAGAACCACCGGGAGGAGATCAGCATGCGCGGGAAGATCGGGCGGTGGGCTTTCGGCCTCGGGCTGCTGATGGTGATGGGTACGGCGGTATCCGTCCGGGCCCAGAGCAGGGCAGACCCCGAGGCCGGGGGTGAGCTGTACGTCGCCTACTGCGCCGTGTGCCACGGGATCGATGGCCAGGGGCGGATCGGAGCCAGCCTGGACT
>JALHUE010000422.1 GCA_022866145.1 Anaerolineales bacterium
CTCGGCCTCGGTGCGGATGTCGTGCCCCAGCAGCCGGGCCGTCCCTGCGCTTGGGTGCAGCAGGCCGAGCAGCATGCGGATGGTCGTCGTCTTGCCAGAGCCGTTCGGGCCAAGCAGCCCCACCACTTCTCCGGCGCGGACATGGAACGACACGTCGTCGACGGCGGTGAACTCCCCGAAGCGTTTCGACAGGCCCTCCACCTGCAGCACGCCCTCGCCCACCGTCGGCCGGACCGGCGCTTCAGGTGGCGGCAGCGAATCACGCATGGGCTTCGACCCCGACTCGCAGACCCTGCGCTCCCTGGAGCAGGAAGACGTAGACATCCTCCAGCGTCGGTTCTGCCTCCCTGATCGCCTGCACCGAACAACCCGCCTGAGAGAGTGAGGCCCGCAGCCGATCCTGGGCCAGGCCGAGCGCGCCCTCCGCCACGCGCAGGTGGAAGCGATCTCCCATGGCCTGCACATCCTCCACCAGCGGCTCGGCGCCCGCAACGAGCCCCACGGTTCGGAAAGGGGCAGCCGCCAGCTCGAGGACGCGCCCGCGCAGCGGCTCGCACAGCGACCGGGGAGGACCCTCCGCCATCACGGCTCCCCGGTTGAGAAAGGCCACCCGCTGGGCGCGGGCCGCCTCATCCATGTAGGGGGTGCTGATCAGCACCCCCACCTGCTCCTCCAGCAGCCGAATCAGCAGCTGCCAGAAGCTCTGCCGCGTGACCGGATCCACGCCCCCCGTCGGTTCGTCCAGCAGCAGCACCCTGGGGCGGTGGATCAGGGCAGCCGCCAGGCCCAGCTTCTGCCGCATGCCGCCGGACAGTTCCCCGGCACGCCGCCCCCCGAACTCCTGGAGCCCGACAAAGGCCAGCATATCCATCGCCCGAGGTCGCCACTCGCCTGCCGGCACGCCCCGCACCTCGGCAAAGAAACGCAGGTTCTCTAGCACGGTCAATTCCTGATACAGGCTGGACTGCTGTGGCAGGTAGCCAATCATGGCCCGCGCCTGCTCGACGTGCGTGCTCAGGTCATACCCGCACAGCACGGCCTGCCCCGCGTCCAGCCGAAGTGCTCCGCACAGCAGCCGCATGATCGTCGTCTTGCCGGCGCCATCGGGACCCAGCAGCGCGACGATCTCGCCAGCCCCGACTTGCAGGTCCACCCCGTCCACGGCGACCTGGCTGCCGAAAGCGCGTCGCAGCCCCCGACCTTCAATCATCGGCATCCCGGGGATTGCCTCGTTCTTGCTCACTGCGCTTCCTGACCCTCAACTCTCAAAACGGACATCGGCCGGCATTCCGGGCTTGAGGCGGCCTTCCGCATCCTTCACCGTAAGCTCGACGGCAAAGACGGTGATGCGTCTCCCTTCCTCGGTCTGCACATTGCGCGGGGTGAACTCCGCCTGGTCCGCGATCCGGGTGACCTCGGCTTCAAACACCACGCCCGGGAAGGTATCGACTTCCACGCTGGCAAGGTCCCCGACGGCGATCTCGCCGTAGCGGTCCTCGGGCACGAAGACGGTGATGGTCAACGCTTCCTGCTGGCGGATAGCAATGGCGGCGGCACCCGGTGTGAGCACCTCGCCCGGTTCCACCGAGCGGGCGACGACGATCCCATCCACGCTGGCGCATACCTGCAGCTTGTCAAGCTGCAGATCGATCGACGCCAGATCCGACTCCGCCTGGGTTTCGGCCATCTCCAACTGGGCGCGCCCCTGGGCCAGCGCCGCCCGCCGCAGGGCGAGCACATCACGGTCCGGCCCGGTCTTCCACTTGTTCCATTCCACATCAGCTTTGGCCAGGCGCGCTCCCGCAGCCGAGACCGCGGCATCCAAGATCGCCTGGTCAATATCCGTCGGCTTGCCGGCGTACCAGTTCAGGTTCGTCTGGAGCGCATTGCGAGCCTGGCGGGCTTCGTACAGCGCCGCCTCGGCCGCCGCCCGCTGCGGGTCACTTGTGGGCTTGTCCTCGACCCGGTTCAGGGCATTGTTCGCCTTGCGCACCGCCTCCTTCGCCAACTCGAGCTGCGCCTCGACGCCTTCGATGGTCTCGTCGGTGGCCCGCCGGCCCTTCTGCTGATAGCTGCGGCGGCGCTCGGCGTCATCCAGCACGTCCCGGGCATTGGCCAGTTCGACCTCAGCCTGCGCCGCCTGCAAGGGCGCATCCTCGTACAGCTGGTCGAGCGCCTGCCAGGCAGTGAGCAGCTGAAGGCGAGCCGAGGCCATGGCCGCCTGGCCGGAGGCGGCGACCAGGTCGCGCTGGAGGCGCAGGAGTTCGTCATCCAATCGGAAGAGCACCTCGCCGGCCTGCACCACCTGCCCCTCCGTCACCAGCACCTCGACCACTCGCCCGCCGCTCTCGGAGCC
>JALHUE010000423.1 GCA_022866145.1 Anaerolineales bacterium
CTGGGAGTGAAGCCGAAGGCCCAGCTGTCGCCGCTAGCTTGATCGGCCCCAGCTGTCACGCCTGCCGGTCGGTCTACCTCGAGCACATTCGATCGGCCAAAGCCCGGCCAGCGGGCGGCGTCATCAGCGAGCATGTCGATCATCAGGTACGCCAGAGCTGGACTGAGCACAACTCGCGATTGGGGTTGATAGGTGTAGGCTGTCCCCTGAATCCGATCCTCCACCGCCAGAACCGCCGAGGGCTGCAGAGTCTCAGGGTCGGCTCGTACCCCCGATCCGTCCGCAGTCCCAACCATGCGCCCTTCGGCGCTGATGATCGCATACGCCGTGGCCAGGTCCAGCGCCGACGGCATTGTCCCATCCAGGCTGGTGGATTCCTGGCCCTCCGGGAGCACGCCCATCGAGCGGGCAGTCCGCAAGACGTTCTCCGCCCCCACGCCCTCGAGCAGGTAGGCGGTTGCCCCGGCGAAGCCGCCGGCCAGCGCCGATCGCAAGCGGAGCGGCCCGCGGAACGGATCGGCCTGCGCTCCTGAACCTTCCTGCGAGGGTACGTCCAGGAGCATCGTGGCCGGGGTATAGCCGCGAGCCAGCGCGGTCAAGTAGATCAGAGGGTCGAGGGCTCGGGCCGGGATTTCGGGACGGCTGACGTCCCCGGCAAGGGCAAGCACTTCGCCGCGGGTCGGATCGAGCACGATCACGCTCCCGGATTCGACCTGATGATCGACCTGCATATCCCCCGGCCGGAGCGTCGGCAGCAGGCCGGCGGCCAGACAGGCCTGCCCGTCGGCGGCGGCCTCAACATAGGTCGGCGGCTCGCCTCCCAGGCGGCCGAGGTGGGTTCGGAGCACACACTCCGTCTGACGCTGCAGATCGGCGTCGGCGGTGGTCACGATCCGCAAGCCGCTGCGACCCAGGGCGGCGCTGCCGAACCGGCTCCGCACCTGCTCCAGCGCGAACCAGGCGATGTCGGGAGCGTCAATCGCTTGCCGCGCCGGCACGCCCGTGGCCGTCACTGTCGCCGGCTCTGCCGCCAGGATCTGCGCCGCCTCGAGCCATCCCAGTTCGAGCATCTGTTGCAGCGTTTGCTCTCCAGCTTGGCGCGCCGCTTGTGGGGCATCGATGGGATTGCGTTCTGGATTCTCCGGGATGGCCGCCAGAACGGCGCTCTCCGCCAGGCTGAGTTCGCTGGCATGCTTGCCAAAGTAGACTAGCGCCGCCGAATCTATCCCGAAGGCGAAATTCCCATAGTCGGCGGTATTGATGTACCACTCGAGCAGCTGCTCCGGGGGATGGCGCTGCACCAGGCGCGAGGCCAGGTAGTCTCTGCGCAGACGCTGCATCCAAGGCGGGAAGCGGAAATCGGTGAGCGGCTGCAAGTGGGCTGCGGCCAGATGGGTAGCGATACCGGGCTGGTCAGCCGCGCCGGTCAGCGCCCCCAGCCAGCTCGGACGTTCTCCCCGCGCCGCCCCAGCCAGCGCGCCAGTGCGCGCCAGCGCCGCCTGTAGAAATGCCACCTGTCCGCTGGCCAGGCTGCTGCCATCGACCCGGACCCACCGGGCGTCTGCCGCAGCTGGGTGCGTCCCGGACAACAGCCGCTGCCTCCCCGATCGGTCCCACAGCTCGACAGGCTGGAAGCCGCCCGATTCGGGGGATAGTGCAAGCTCGAAGGCCTCGACGCCAGGGAGGCCCTCGCTCAATGCCACCGCGGCTTGAGCGGCCTGAATCAGGGGCAAGCCCAGCGAGATCAGCAGCGCCCCCAGGGCGACCAACGCCAAAACCCCCGCCCGCCCGAGCGGTCGGGTGCGCGCCGCTCGCTGTCTGCGCAGACGCACGATCAGGCTGGGCTTGGTCATGCTGCGATTGTACATGGCTCTGTGGGTGACTTCAGGGACTGCAAGTCTCGTGCCCCGTGGGGGGAAAGCGGTCAGCGCTCACCCCGCAGCGCCAGTGGCGTGCCGGCTGCGGAGGAAGTCTGTCCTACGTGGTTTCGGGCGAGATGTGGGGAGTCTCCGGCTTGGACCGCGGCCAATGTCCTTTCGAGGTCTCAGGCCTCTGGGCGGGGCTGGTTGCCCAGGATATCTTCGATCTCAGCTAACACGGCGTCCGTCAATTGGGCAGGGACGTCGACCGCCAGCAGGTTGTCC
>JALHUE010000424.1 GCA_022866145.1 Anaerolineales bacterium
CGTTCCTCGAGACCCTGGCGGCGGCCCTGATTGCCGCGGCTGGGCTGGCTGCCTGCGGCGGCGGACGTGCCCCCGCCAGCCTCTCCGAAATCCGCGTCGGCTACTTCCCGAACATCACCCACAGCCAGGCCTTGATCGGCATGGCGCGTGGCGATTTCCAGCAGGCGCTCGGCGAGGGCATCTCGATCAAGGCCACGCAGTTCAACGCCGGTCCGTCTGTGATCGAGGCGATGTTCGCTGGTGAACTGGATCTCGCTTACATTGGCCCGAACCCGGCCATCAACGGCTACGTCCGCAGTGGCGGCGAGGCGCTGCGCATCGTGGCTGGGGCCACCAGCGCCGGCGCCTCGCTGATCGTCCGGCCCGAAGCCGGCATCACCCGCCCCGAGGACTTGGACGGCAAGCGAATCGCCTCACCGCAGCTCGGCAACACCCAGGATGTCGCCCTCCGGGCGTATCTCGCCGACCACGGCCTGCTCCCCGCTGAACGAGGCGGAACGGTGCAGGTCCTGCCGACCAAGAACCCGGAAATCCTCGACCTGTTCCGCCTCGGGCGAATCGACGGCGCTTGGGTCCCGGAACCTTGGGCCACACGTTTGATCGTCGAAGGCGGAGGCCAGCTCTTCCTCGATGAACGCGACTTGTGGCCGAACGGCGATTTCACGACCGCCATGGTGATCGTCAGCACCTCGTTCCTCAATGAGCACCCCGATGCGGTCCGCGCCTGGCTCGAAGCCCACGTCGACGTCACCCAGTGGACGCTGGAGAACCCGGCCGAGGCCCGCCAGATCCTGAACCAGGAGATCGAGAACCTTACCGGGCAGGCCCTGCCGGCGGAAGTGCTGGAGGGCGCCTCGAGCCGGATGCGGATCACCTACGACCCGATCTCCGCCTCGCTGGTCCAGTCGGCTAACGCCGCCTTCCAGGCGGGCTTCCTCGACAGCGAGCCTAACCTGGAGGGCATCTACGACCTCGGCCTGCTCAATCAGGTCCTTCGGGCACACGGCCTGGCGCCGGTGGAGTAGCCGGAGGGATGCGATCTTTTCCGTCAGAAGGGGGAGGCAGATGAGGCTTGAGTTGCATGAGGTCGGAAAAGCCTATCGAACCCGGTGGGGGGTGACGCCGGCCCTGCAGAACGTCACGTTCGCTGTGGCCTCGGGCGAGTTCGTGTGTATCCTGGGTCCCTCGGGCTGCGGGAAGTCCACAGCCCTCTCCATCATCGCCGGTCTCGAAACGCCGGACAGCGGCCAGGTTCTCCAGGATGCCATCCCGGTCTCCGGGCCGGGGAGCGACCGGGTCGTAATCTTTCAGGAAGAGGCGCTCTTCCCGTGGCTGAACGTCCTTGACAACGCCTCGTTCGGCCTAGAGGTGGCTGGCGTCCGGCGCAAGGAACGGCAGGCACGTGCCATGGAGCAGCTGCGCATGGTCGGGCTGGAGCGGTTCGGGCGGGCCTCCGTGCACGAGCTCTCCGGCGGGATGAAGCAGCGCGCCGCCCTCGCCCGGGCGCTTGCCATGGATCCCAAAGTGCTGTTGATGGATGAGCCGTTCGCCGCCCTCGACGCCCAAACGCGCGACCGGCTGCATGGGGAAGTCCAGAGTATCTGGCTGCGGACGAACAAGACGATCCTCTTCGTCACCCACAACGTTCGGGAGGCTTTGGTGCTGGGCGACCGCATCCTCTTGATGTCGGCGGGTCCCGGAACCATCAAGCAAGACTACCACATTGACTTGCCTCGCCCACGGGAGATGGAGGATCACCGGCTGGTGGACGCCGCCCGCGAGATCCTCGCCGATCTGCGGGTTGAGGTCGAGAAGGAACGGGAGGAGCGCTATGCGAAACTGGCAGATTAGCCTGCTCTTCTTCCTGGCGCTCCTGTTCACGTGGGAGCTGCTCTTCCGTCTTGGCCTGTGGCCTGCGTACGTCTTTCCATCGCCGACATCGGTCGCCGCCGCTCTGGTGAAAGGGTTTGCCAGCGGCCAATACATCCTGGCCATCGCCACCAGCCTGCGCCGAATTGCCATCGGCTACGGTCTATCGATCGTGGCCGGGGTTCCGCTGGGGCTGCTGCTGGGCCGCAGCCGGCTGATGCAGGCCTCCCTCGGCTCGCTGGTCGTCGGCCTGCAGGCGTTGCCCAGCATCTGCTGGCTGCCCCTGGCCTTGCTGTGGTTTGGCCTTGGCGAGACGGCGATCCTGTTCGTTGTCGTGATGGGTGCCCTGCTGGCCATCACGATCTCCACTGCCGACGGCGTGCGAAACACGCCGCCGGTGTACCTGCGGGCAGCCCGCACAATGGGCGCCCGCGGGATGCGACTATACGCCCGGGTCGTCCTGCCTTCGGCCTTCCCGAGCATCATTTCCGGGATGAAGCTCGGTTGGTCGTTCGCCTGGCGCTCACTGATGGCCGGTGAGCTGCTGTTCATCACCCTCGGCTTGGGACAGGCGCTGGCGATGGGGCGCGAGCTGAACAACATGAGCGCCGTGATTGCCGTCATGCTGATCATCATTGCCATCGGGCTGGGGGTGGACCGGCTGTTCTTCGCGCCGGTTGAGCGCAGAATCCGCGAGCGCTGGGGATTGCAGGCCGCGGCGCGGTAGTTGGCCGTTGCCACGATCACACCCATCGGGCTGGTGCAGCCGGCCCTGCCCTCCGCCAAGCCTGTGGCCTCGGGCGGTTTCGCCTCGGTCGCGCCGTGGGCTCAGCTGAGATAGTCGCGCAGATGGCGGCTTCGGGTCGGGTGACGCAGTTTGCGCAACGCCTTGGCCTCGATTTGACGGATGCGCTCGCGGGTCACATTGAAGTACTTCCCCACTTCTTCCAGGGTGTAGTCCTTGCCGTCTTGCAGCCCGAAGCGCATCTCCAGCACCTGGCGCTCACGCTCGGTGAGCGCCGAGAGGGCGCTCTGGACCTGGTCCTTCAGCAGCACCCGAGCGGCCGCGTCCACCGGCTCGGGCAGCGTTTCGTCTTCGATGAAATCGCCAAGCTGGCTGGACTCCTCGGTCCCGACCGGGGTCTCTAGCGACATCGGCTCCTGGGCGATGCGCATGATGCGCCGCACCTTGGATGCCGCCCGGTGCCAACTCCGATCGAGCGCCGGGTCGAGCGGAATCTCCTCAGCGCGTGCCCGCAGGATGGCGGCTACCTCGCTCGGCTCCATCAGGTCCATTTCGAGCGCCAGCTCCTCCGAGGTTGGCTCCCGGCCCAACTCCTGGACCATGCGCCGCTGGACGCGCATCAGGCGGTTGATCGTCTCGACCATATGCACCGGAATGCGGATGGTGCGGGCCTGGTCGGCGATTGCCCGGCTGATGGCCTGGCGGATCCACCAGGTGGCATAGGTGCTGAACTTGTAGCCCTTGGCCGGATCGAATTTCTCCACTGCCCGCAGCAGCCCGATGTTTCCCTCCTGAATCAAGTCGAGAAAGGCGATCCCCCGCCCCATGTAGCGCTTGGCCACGCTGACCACCAGCCGCAGGTTGGAACGGATCAGCGCCGCCTGAGCCTCTTCGGCAAGCAGCCCAACCTGCTGTTCATCCGACCGCAATGACCGGGCATCGGGCACCCACTTGAGGAAGGTGCGCACCGGAGGGAGCCCGCCGTAGCGCGCCATCCGCTCAAGCAGCTTCTGCTGTACCGCCGGCGGCATCAGGTACACCATCAGGAAGACATCCAGGGCGTTGCGGGCGGTGTTCTCCCATGCCGGATCGTTGCCCCAGGTGCCATTGTTCAGCCAGCGGCGCAGGAAGGAGGGCATTTCGCCCAGCCAGGTCTTGCGCAGCTGCTGGGCTTCGACCACGATCAGCAGCAGATTCGGCTCCGGATAACGCAGCCGGCGAGCGTCCTCCTGGACACGCTTCCAGGCAGTTCGCATGTCGTCAAACAGCATCTGCTGCGTGGCCAACGCCTGGTCGGCCGCCTTCCGCCGGGAGGCTCGTCCGGCCTGAAGGACCCGCAGCCGCCGCGGGGCCTGCATGCGCACTGCCAGCCAGAGCTCCTGATCTGAGCCCAGCAGCTCGACGCGCCCGATTTCCTTGAGGTACAGCCGGACGGGATCGTCAGCCAGCTCGACGGCGACCGTGAGGTCCTCCGGCTCAAGCTCCTCTTCGGCTGCATCCTCCTCTCCGTCGAACACCTCCTCGACGTCGGGCTCAATCTCAACCGCCTCGCCGTCGACAGATTCAAGCGAGTCCTCAGCTTCGAGTTCGGCCCCGTCCTCGGGTTCGAAGGGAGCCGCCTCCAGCAGGTCGTCTTGGGGTGTGTCGTCGTCGACAGGGATCATGCCACCCTACCGTCTTCCGCTCAGCGCCAGGTATCCGATATCGCCTGACCGCCCGCCCATGGCCTGCTCGACTCGAGACTTCTGCTCCGCCAGGCGCTGGACCTCGCCCACCACTCCGCTCACCAGGCTCTCCGCCTCGCCCGCCGGGGGGCCGCCGGACTGCGCCTCCAGCAGCTGGAATTGCGCCTGACCGAGGGCTGTGTCCAGACGCTGCTTCCGAAGCTGCAGGAAGCGCGCCAGGATCTCATCGGCCACTTTGCGCAGCTGTGGGTCGAGGCTGACCATCTGACCGATGCTCTCCAGGCGTTCGAGCATATCCGCCGCTTCCGCCTGGAGCTCCGGCTCCAGCCGGGCCGACCAGTATTGCGCCGGCTCAACCTGATCCTGCGCCAACCCCTCCCGGGCAGCCTGAAAGATAACCTGACGTTGGGTCCCTGTAAAGTCCGCCCCCGAGATTCGCTCCAACCCTAGCTCCTGAAGTACCCGGTCGAGAGCATACAGCATCTCGGGATCCCTCAGGATCAGGCCCAGGCAGAACTGCTCGACCGCCGACCGGGATCGGCTATCGGCGTCGGAGGCCGGTTGGCTGGGCTGTCGCCGGGCGGCCTTTCCCCGGCCGGGGCTGCCGGCGCGCGGCGCCGATCCCGCCAGGGCCCGCTCGTCGACTTTGATCCGACGGGCCAGGGACTGTCGGTAGGCCTCGCGCTCGACCGGGTCGGCCACATCCTCGATCAGCGGAAGGAGGGTCTTGGCGATCTCGGATTTAACCTTCGGGTCCTCCAGATCCTTCCCCTGGGTCACCACATCCAGCACGTATTCGACGATCGGCTGGGAGGCCTTCACCAGGTTCTCCCAGGCCTCGCTCCCCCTGGCGACAAGCTCGTCCGGATCCAACCCGGCCGGCAGAGTCACCACGCGCACATCCGCATCCAGCCGCCCCTCAAACCGCACCAGGCCCCGGGCTTCGAAGACGGGATCCATCTCGCGGCCCATCGCCTGGCGGGCGACTTCCAGTCCGCGCAGGGTCGCCTGGTAGCCCGCCGCATCGGCATCCAGGGCCAGCACGATCCGCCGCGTGTGCCGCTTGAGCAGCCGGAGCTGGGCTTCGGTGAGCGCCGTCCCCATTGGGGAGACCACGTTGGCCTGGCCTGCCTGGTGGAGTGCGATCACGTCCAGGTAGCCCTCAACCAGCACAGCCTGACCGGAGGTCCGGATCGCCTTACGGGCCTTGTCCAGGCCATACAGCAGTCTGCCTTTGTCGAACAGCGCCGTCTGCGGTGAGTTAAGGAACTTGGGCACGTCACTGGGATCGACAATCCGGGCGCCGAAACCTGCCAGCCGACCGCGGCCATCCCGGATCGGCAGCATGATCCGGTTCCGGAAGCGGTCGTGCTGTATCCCGCCCGATCCCTCGGAGACCAGCCCGGCCTCGGCCATATCCTGAAGCGAGAACCGCTTCTCACTCAGGAAGTCCATGGTCGTGGTCCAGCCTGGGGGAGCATATCCCACTTCGAAGCTCTCAAGCGCCGATATCTCGAGGCCGCGCCCCTGCAGGTAGGCCAAGACCGGCGCGCCGGCAGCGGTCGCCGTCAGGTGATGACGGTAATAGGCGCTGGCCGCTTCCAGCAAGGATCGTAGTCGGGCATGGGTCTCCTCGTCGGCGCTCTCCCCGGCCTCGCGCTCGGGCAGCTCGACGCCGGCGCGCGCGGACAGTACTCGCAGTGCCTCCTTGAAGTCCAGGCCATCC
>JALHUE010000425.1 GCA_022866145.1 Anaerolineales bacterium
AGCATGTTCCTATACAACGATCTCGCCGGTCTGACCGCCCGCGTGGCGGATGGCTCCATCCAACTCGATGGGGTGACAGCCAGTCACAACGCGGTTGCCTCCGACGCCTACGGCGCCGGTCTGACCGGAACGAGCGGCGGGTCGATCCAGGTGGCCAACAGCAACTTCTTTGGCAACAGCGGCAAGGGAGTATGGATCGAGGCATCTGGGCCCACCGTCTTGCAGAACCTGGGCGCCGACGGCAACGGGCTGCACGGTGCCTACATCCACAACCTCAATGCTTGCGCCGCCGTGCCCTTGCCCGTAACAGTCAACGGCGGGAACTATGTCAACAGCGGCGGATATGGCGTGCTGGCCGCGCTCGGTCCTGGCGGAACCCTGACCCTGGTGGGCTCACCTACATTCAGCGGCAACGCCGCCGGAGACTACCTCGAGGACCTCGGCCCTTGTCCGTCCTGCGAGGGCAAGCACGATGGCAAGCACAAGGCCTACCATGTGGTGCACGTCCCCGAAACCGGCGGCGAGCCGGTGCCCTTGGACTGCCAGGCCTACGCCGGCACGGTCTTGATCCTGCCCAACGGCAGCCGGGCCACCCTGGTCTGCCCGGTCAGCGGTGAAGCAACCCTTGGATCACTGACGGACAACGGACTTCCCGGCTTACTGCCTCCCGGCCGGACATTCGTCTCCGGCATCGATGTCGGGCTGGCTGAGGGGGGTGCCCCCGTGCAGGCCATCATCGATGGCGGCTACATCACCCTCACCTTCCCCATCCCTGAGGGGTGGGAGGACGCCAGCCTGGCGGTCCTGTACTGGGAGCCGACGGCAAACGATGGGGCCGGTGGATGGGTGGAGCTCCCGCCGTATGCCCTGCGGCCGGACGGCACGCCGATGGTCCATCGCCTGCACCCCGACGCCGATCCTCCCGACGGGATGGACGTCCTGGGCGGCGTACGTGCGCTTGGGGGGAGTGTCAAGATCGCTGTCAACTTCCCCGGGATCTTCGTGCTCGCGGCTCGCTAGTCCGCTCCAGCTGCGGAACACGGGAGGGACAGCGATGGCTGTCCCTCTTCGTTTGCCCCTGTCCGCACCCCATTCGCGGGGCAGGAATTCGCCCGGGGTGTCCGCGCTCAGGCAGCGCCATTCCCCCGCCAGGTCACCGTGGGGTAAGATTCAAGTTGCCCCAACACCTGGGCGGCGATCTTCTTCGGAGACACCCATAGTCCTGGCTCTGGCGGTCGCGCGTGAGAGATGCCTTGGACCAGCCGGCCTGGAGGCATGGCATGCAGAATCTGACCGAGCACTTCGTGGAACTGATCCGGCGCACCTCCACCGATCTGCCGGCGGACGTCGAAGAGGCGCTGCGGGCGGCGCGCGAGCGGGAAACGCCCGGCTCACCTGCCCGCCGTGCTCTGGATGCGATCCTCGAGAACGTCGAACTCGCCCGCCGCACCGCCACACCCATCTGTCAAGACACCGGCACCCCGCTGTTCTTCATCCATCACCCCGCCGGCTGGAGCACCCGCCAGCTGCGGGAGCACATCCGGGGAGCGGTTGCCGAAGCCACGGCCCGCAGCTACCTGCGGCCGAACGCCGTCGACTCCCTGAGCGGCAGGAACAGCGGCAACAACCTCGGAGATCCATCGTTTCCGACCCTGCACTTTGAAGAGACCGAGGGTGAGGCGCTGACGGCCGATCTGATTCTCAAAGGAGGCGGGTGCGAGAACGTGGGCGCACAGTACGCCTTGCCCCACAGCGGCTTGCGAGCCGGGCGCGATCTGGAAGGCGTGCGCCGAGTTGTGCTCGACGCCGTTCACCAGGCGCAGGGACAGGGATGCGCCCCTGGCGTGCTGGGCGTCGCCATCGGGGGCGATCGAGGATCGTCGTATCTGGCATCGAAGGAGGTCCTGCTGCGCCGGCTCGATGACACCCACCCCGAGCCTGAGTTGGCGGCGCTGGAATCCCGCCTCACCGAGCAGGCGAATCAGCTGGGGATTGGCCCGATGGGGTTCGGCGGCGAAACCACCGTCCTCGGCACCAAGCTGACCCACCGGCACCGGCTGCCTGCTAGCTTCTTCGTCTCGGTCTCGTACATGTGCTGGGCAAACCGCCGACGGCGGATGACGATCCTCCACGACCAAGTCTCCTATGGATGAGGCGTCTGTCATGAAATCCCTGACCCTCCCCCTTCAGCCGCAAGACGTACTGGACCTGCGGGTCGGCGACCCGGTGGGCCTCTCCGGCGTGATGATCACGGCACGCGACGCCGCTCACAAATGGATGGTTGAGACGTTCCTCCAGAAGACCCGGCCTCCACAAGGAGATGACCAGGCCTGCTATGAAGCGCTCAAGCCGATCCTGCGGGGCGGCGCCATCTACCACTGTGGCCCGGTCGTGGCCGGGCTCGACAGCCTGGACTATCGCTTCGTCGCCGCCGGGCCGACGACTTCGACTCGGGAGGAACCGTACCAAGCCGAGGTGATGGCCCACTTCCAGGCCCGGGCCGTCATCGGCAAGGGCGGCATGGGCCAGCACACCCTCGCCGCCTGCCAGACGGTGCCCTTCATTTACCTGCACGCCATTGGCGGCGCAGCCGCCTTGATCGCCCGGACTGTCACCCGGGTCTTGAGTGTGTACAAGCTGGAATTCGGCGTTCCCGAGGCGATGTGGGTAGTGGAGGTCAAGGATTTCCCGGCCGTCGTCACCATGGACGCCCATGGATCCAGCCTGCACAGCGAGGTCGAAGCCCGCTCGATGGAGGCCCTGGCGCGCCTGATCGACCTTGAGCCGAGGACACCCAAGTCGGCCTAAGACACCGGCGAAAGGAAGGAACGGACATGCTCAAGATCATCACCGACAGCACCTGCAACCTCGATGCCGACCTGCTCGCCCGCCACGATGTGCGGGTTGCGCCAATCGCCATCCAGTTCGGCGACCAGACCTTCGAGGAGGGCATCGACATCGACCGGGAGACGTTCTACGCCCGGATCGAGCGCTCGGGGCGGATCCCGACGACCTCCCAGCCGTCGCCGTCATGGTTCGAGCGCTTCTACCGAGAGGTGCATGCCCAGGGGGATCAAGCCTTGGTTGTCACGGTCACCGCCAAACACAGTGGGACGTACCAGTCGGCGCTGCTGGCCAAGGCCATGGTGCCGCAGGCCTCGGTCGAGGTGTTCGACTCAGAAAGCATCTCGCTAGGCACGGGTTGGATGGTGGTCGAGGCGGCCCGCGCCAGCGAGGCCGGCGACTCGTTGCCGGGGATCTTG
>JALHUE010000426.1 GCA_022866145.1 Anaerolineales bacterium
AGGTGTTGGCGCGGCGAACGGACACCGATGTCGAGGACGTGCTGATCGATGTCACGCGCCGCCCGCTGGTGCTGACCATCGTTCTGCTGGGGATGAGCCTCTCGCTGCAGGCGACCGAGGTCAACACGCCGCTGGTCGAGAACGCCATCCGCTGGACGGGCGCCCTGGTGATGGCAGTTGTCGCCTACTGGTGCTGGCGGATGTTCAAGGAGGTCGTCGTTCACTATGGTGAGCGAATGGCCCGGCACAGCGAGACCCGGCTGGATGACGTCCTGCTGCCGATCGCCAACCAGTTTGCGCCGCTGGTCATCTTCTTGATCGCCGGAGCGGCGATCCTGCAGTACCTGGGCGTGCGCCTGGACGCACTGCTGGTGGCGATCGGCGGTGCGGCATTCATCCTGGCTTTCGCCATGCAGGATATTCTCTCCAACATCTTCAGCGGGATGATGTTGCTGGTGGACACACCGTTCCGCTACGGCGATCTGATCGTGCTGGAGGACCAGCGCTACTGCCAGGTTGTGCGCATCGGGGTGCGGGTCACGCAGCTCTATGACATCGACACCCACTCCGTGATCTACATGCCGAACAGCCGACTGGCCAATGAACGCCTGGTGAACCTGATGCAGCCCACGGCCGAGTCGATTTCAATCGTCCGCCTGGAATTGCATCGCGATACGAACGTCGAAGGTGCCCGCCGACTGCTGGCCGAGATCCTCGACGGCCACCCCGACCTGCTGGGCGTGATTCCGGACAAGCTGAAGAGCGGCGATCGCTTCGAAGTGCTGAGCGCGGCCAAGCGCGATCACGGCCGGAGGCGTTTGACGCTGGAGCACAGCCTGAACCAGAATGTGCAGGCATGCGAGGCGGCGCTGCTAGCCTTTGCCGGCGAGATCAGCCGCATGGAAAAGCGCGGCTTTGATCGGCAGGAGAAAGCCGTCCTGCTCCAGCGGTTTGGCGAGCTGGCGAGTTGCCTGGGAGCGGTCGAGGAATTCGACAAGCGGCTGGACGCCTGGAAGGGCGGCCTGGAGGAGCTGCTCGACGGGCTGATGCCCGAGTTGGAGCCAGGCTCGCTGGCTCGCCAGGCCTGGGAATGGGTCGGGGTCTGGAGTCAGGATCCGGACATCGAGGCCGGGGTGGACGACCTTGGCCTGCGCACCCGCTGGGCGCCGCGCCTGCACGGGCTGCAGCGGCGGCTGAAGGAATTGCAGGGACGCATCGAGCACCCGGAGACAATGGAGCAGCGCCTCGACAGTGCTGTCGTGCAGCTGGCCCGCTGGCTGGTGACTGAGTTCAAGCAGCCGGTGCCGCCGTGGAAGTGCTCGGCCGCTTCGTTCAAGGGATTTCAGGACGGAGCGCTGATCTTCAACCTGTTCTTCTTCGTCGACAACATCGAGCTCGAGCACTTCTTCCGGCAAGCCCGGGTGGAGGGCGAGCTGCGGCGCGAGGTCGCTCGGCGCCTGCGGCTGGAAGGGATCGAGTTCGCCAGCCTGCGGCAGGAGGTGGTGGTTCGGCCGTCGCCTGGTGCGGGGCGCGGATTTGAGTCGCCGCCGGCGTAGCCGACCCCGGCCCGATCAGCCGGGCAGGCCCAGCCTGCGCCGCAGGCTGGGCAGTAGGGCCCCCAACGCCCGAGCCCGGTGGCTGATCTGATTCTTCTCCTGCAGGAGAAGCTCGGCCATCGTCCGGCGCGTGGCCTCGACCTCGAACAGCGGATCGTAGCCAAAGCCCTCCCCGCCGCGAGGGTCTGGCACAATCTCGCCGGTACACTCGCCATACGCCAGATCGATCTGGCCATCCGGCCCGGCCAGCGCCATGGCGCAGCGAAAGCGGGCGGTCCAGGGCCGGGGGAGCGGGCGTAGCAACTCCAGCAGCCGGCGCCGTCGGTCGCCGTCGGTGGCCCCGGGTTGGAGCAGCCTGGCCGAGTGCAGCCCAGGGGCGCCGCCCAGGACATGGACCTCCAGCCCGGTGTCGTCGGCCAGGGTGAACCACCCGCTGGCAGCGGCATAGGCTTGCGCCTTCAGGCGGGCGTTCTCGCCGTAGTCAGCGCCGGTTTCCTCGACGTGTAGCCAGAGACCCAAAGTCCCCGGGTCTGCCACGGAAAGCGGCAGGGGCCGCAGCAGTTGGCGCATCTCGCGCAGCTTGCCGGGGTTGGTTGTGGCGAGTAGGACCGCAGGCTCATTGACTATTCGCACAGTACCCTCACCCTACCTATGGCGGTCATATGCATCGTGGCGCCAGCTGTTTGACAGATCTCGGGCCAGATAGGCTCACTCTTACCAATAACGCGCTCGGCTTGACGGTCGATTCTAACTATGTTATAATGCCAGCGGTTTATTGGAAAGAAAATTGACAGGCGGCGGTGTGACTCAATGGTCTCGGCACCCGTTGCGCATCAATGTCGGCTTCCTGCTCCACGAACAAGCCGGCTACAGCCGCACCTTCGACTTCGACCACCCGGCCGTCCAGATCAGCGAGGATCTGGCCATCAGCAAGCTCCGGGGGTCGTTGCGTTTTACCCGGACGGCCCAGGGCCTATATGGCGATGGGCAGCTGGAGGCGACCACGCCCATGGAATGCGTGCGCTGCTTGTCGGCATTCGAACAGCCGCTGGCGATCCGAATCGGCGATCTGTTTGCCTCCCCCCCGGGTCAGGCCACAGACCCGCTGCTGGTGGTGCCCGAAACCGGCGTCCTCGACCTCAGCCCGCTGTTGCGCGAATACCTGCTGCTGGACGTTCCGCTCCAGCCGCTGTGCCGGAGCAACTGCCGCGGGCTGTGCCCAGAGTGCGGCAACAACCTGAACGAATCCCGGTGCTCGCATCCGAAAGAACCGATCGATCCTCGCCTGGCAGCCCTGCAGTCGCTGCTGGACGACTCATCCGGGTCCGGCCCGGCCTAGGAGCGGAATGGGGATGGGTTGCCCTCGGACGAGATGGGCGCCGCTTCCCCCCCGCACCGGGTGAGGACTGGCCCGTGTCAGGAGTGCGTGGATGAGTATATCCAAGGATCGCTGGCAGAAGCGCGAGGCGTTCTCGGCGCTGCTCGAGAAAGGCGACTACCAGGGCTTTGTCACCAATGAAGAGATCGTGGGAGTCTTTCCCGAAGTCGAGGAGTCGACGGAACGGTTTGAGCGGATCCGTAGTTTCTTCCGCGAAGCGGGCATCGAGGTCTTCGATGATCTGACCAAGGTGCCGACGGAGTTCACGCCGGATGTCGCCACCCAGGAGGTGGAGGCCTTCGACCTGAGCGCCATCTCCAGCGATGACACCGTCGGACTATACCTAAAGGAGATGGCTCGCGTCCCGCTGCTGACCACGGAGGAAGAGGTCGATCTGGCCAAGCGCATCGAGCGGGGCAACGCCGCCGAGGCCAAGCTGGCCAGGCTCAACGGCAACGCTACCCTGAAGAAGCGATCGCAGTACCAGGCCGAGATCCAGGACGCCCTCGCCGCCCGCGATCATCTGGTCCGGGCCAACACTCGCCTGGTGGTCAGCATCGCCAAGAAATACATGGGCCGCGGGGTGCCGTTCCTGGACCTCATCCAGGAGGGCAACCTGGGGCTGATGAAGGGGGTGGAGAAATTCGACTATCACCGCGGCTTCCGCTTCAGCACCTACGCCACCTGGTGGATCCGTCAGACGATCACGCGGGCTATCGCCGACCAGGGGCGCACCATCCGGGTCCCGGTCCACATGTCCGACCGTATCCGCCGACTGTACAAGGTCGCCCGCGACCTCGAACAGGACATTGGGCGCAAGCCGACGCCGGAGGAGATCGCCCGGGTCCTCGAGTGCGACTCACGCAAGGTGCAGTGGATGATGCGCGTGTCGTGGCGGCCGCTGTCGCTGGAGTCGCCGGTGGGCGAAGAGGAGGACTCGGAGCTCGGCGCGTTCGTCGAGGATGAAAGCACGCCGACGCCCACCCAGACCGCCCATAGCAACATGCTGCACGACAAGATCGAGGAGGTGCTGGCGACCCTCACCCCGCGCGAGGCGCGCATCCTGCGGCTGCGTTTCGGGCTGCACAACGGCCGAGCCTACACCCTGGAAGAGGTCGGCCAGAAATTTGGACTGACGCGCGAGCGCATCCGCCAGATCGAGGGCAAGGCCTTGCGCCGGCTGCGGCACCCGCGCCGGGCGCGGCAACTGCGCGACTACCTGTCTTAGCGCCGGGCCGGTGCCTCCAGCGGCAGGCTACGGCGCCTGCGACAGGCCGTGGCTGGGTATCGAAGTGCCTCCGCTGGAGGACCGAGCAGATGAGGTGGGGTTGCCCCACCTCGTGCGCTTTCCCAGATCCCTCCCGGCTCGCCTCGCAGACTAGGCCGCCTGGAACCCGGGCTGGTGGCCGCCCTCGGGGCTACGCGGGGGCGCCTTCCGGGGAGCGTGATTCACGCAGCACCCGCAGCAGCAGTCGCAGGGCAGCCTCGGCGGACTGCTCCTTTACGGCCGCCCGCTCGCCCGCCCAGATCGTTTCCTCGGCCAGCCGGCGCTGGCGCGTGCTGACCGCGATCCAGGTCAGGCCGACCGGCTTGCCGGGCAGCCCACCGGACGGCCCGGCGATACCCGTCACCGCCAGCCCAACGTCGGCGCCGAAGGCCAGGCGGGCGCCGTGCGCCATCTCCAGGGCGGTCTCGCGGCTGACGGCGCCATGGTCATACAGCGTCTGATGGCGCACTTCGAGCAGGCGCTCTTTGGCATCGTAGGCGTAGGCCACCACACCGCCCAGGAAGTAGTCCGAGGCCCCAGGCACTTGCGTCAGCCGGTGGCCGATCAGCCCGCCGGTACAGGACTCGCCCAGGGCCAGGGTCCAACCCAGCGACCGCAGGCCGTTGCCAACTTGGACTTCGAGGGGGTCTTCGCTCATCGGCTGTGCTCCCGGCGCGGCCGTGCTCCGGCGCCAAGGGGGATTATAGGCCAGGGCGGGAAGTGCACTCCGCGGCCTCGGCCGGCTGATTGACGCTCGTTCTCGGGGAGAGTATCCTTCGCAGGATGGATCAGCTGGCGCTGTTCTCAGCCGAATCGCCGGTGCTGGCGGTGAGCGAAGTTAACCGCTACCTGCGGCTGTTGCTGGAGAGGGAGGAACCGCTGCAAGCCCTATGGGTGCGCGGCGAAGTGTCAAATGTCTCTCGACCGGCTTCGGGGCATCTGTACTTCAGCCTCAAGGACTCCCAGGCCACGCTGCGTTGCGTGATGTGGCGAGCTGACGCCCAGCGGCTGCGGCAGCTGCCGGGCGAAGGTGAGGCCCTGGACATTCACGGGTACATCAGCCTGTATGAGGCCGGGGGTCAGGTCCAGCTGTATGCCGACGACCTGCGTCCGGCCGGTGAGGGCGCCCGTTACCAGGAGTTCCTGCGGCTGAAGGCGGCCCTGGAACATGAGGGGTTGTTCGCTGCCGAACGCAAACGGCCGCTGCCGGCCTGGCCGAAGCGCATTGGATTGGTCACGTCTGCCAGCGGAGCGGCATTGCAGGACGTGCTCCACGTGCTTCAGCGCCGATACTCGCTGGCCGAGGTCGTGCTGGCCCCGACCGCCGTCCAAGGGGAAGAGGCGACCGCCGGGATTCCGCGGGCGCTCAGCCGCCTCAACCGCCGGGTGCGGCCGGATGTCATCCTGGTGGTGCGCGGGGGAGGGTCGGTGGAGGACCTGTGG
This sequence comes from Anaerolineales bacterium, assembly GCA_022866145.1. NCBI lineage: Bacteria > Bacillati > Chloroflexota > Anaerolineae > Anaerolineales > Anaerolineales bacterium. The sequence continues at coordinate 5,645 of JALHUE010000426.1, forward strand.
GCGTTCAATGACGAGGGCGTGGTCCGGGCAATTGCGGCCTCGGCGGCGCCCGTGGTCACCGGCATCGGCCATGAGACGGACTACACTCTGGCGGATTTCGCGGCCGACGTTCGTGCGCCCACCCCCTCGGCCGCAGCCGAAATCGCCACGCCCAGCCAGCAAGAGATCGGCCAGCAGGTGACGACCCTCCGCTTGCGTCTGGCATCGAGCCTGATGCGGAGCGTCCGGCGAGGGCAGGCGGAGCTGCAGGCACGGCGAGACAGTTTGCGGCTGATCTCGCCGCATGCCCGCCTGGCGAACGCCCGCCAGCAGCTGGATGATTGGATGCGGCGGTCGCAGGCCGCCCTCTCCCATGACCTCGCCCTGCGGCGGGCCGGGGTGCAGGGGAGATTACAGACGCTGAGCGCAGTTGGCCCGGAGGCAGTCCTGGCGCGCGGCTATGCCATCGTCACCCGGACTGCCGACGGCAGGGTCGTGCGCAGCGTGTCTCAGGTCTCTGCTGGCCATGCCCTGGACATCCGCCTGAGGGATGGCATGATCCCGGCTCTGGTTATCCCGGCCCGAGGGAGGAAGTAGGCATGCCGAAGGCAAAACCCACCAAGCAGCCCAACTTCGAACAGGCCTTCGATGAACTGGGCAGCGTGGTCACTCGGCTGGAAACCGGCGAGCTCCCGCTCGAGGAGGCGCTGGCGCTGTTTGAACGCGGCCAGGAGCTGGCCGCCGTGTGCGCCCACCTGCTCGACAAGGCCGAGCTGAGGCTGAAGACACTGGCCCGCGACGACTTGAAGGCGATCGAAGAAGACGACCTGGAGGATCTTTGAGCCGTGCTCTACGGCCTGCTGCATAACCCGGCGCTGATCAGTGCCCTCGTGGCCTGGGCCATCGCCCAGGGAGCCAAGGCTCCGGTTGAGTATCTGCGCACCCGCACTTGGGATTGGTCACTATACCTTCGAGCCGGCGGCATGCCCTCCTCCCACACGGCGCTGGTTGTGGCGGTGGCGCATGGCATTGGCCTGACCGAGGGCTTCGGCTCGGCGGCCTTCGCCCTGGCGTTGGTGGTGGCCATGATTGTCGTCTACGATGCAACCGGGGTGAGGCGGCAGGCCGGTCTGCACGCCGAAGTGATCAATGCCCTGCTGCGTGACTTGGTCGCCGGGCACCCGCTCAAGCAGGAAGAGCTGATCGAGCTGCTCGGCCATTCCCCGCTGGAGGCGCTGGTCGGGGGCCTGCTCGGCCTATGTGTGGCCCAGCTTCTGGCTCCGCAGCTGCCCGCTGCTTGAGGCCAGCCGTCTCCCAATCTGCCTGCCCGGCCCGTCAACCCTGAGCCAGGCGGCGGCGCGCCGCCCGCCACAGTGCCAGCGGCTCGGGAGCCTTGAGGCTGGCGGCAACGACGATGAAGACCACGAATCCCAACACAACGCCCCCAAGCGCAACCACGACAGCCGAGCGACTCGCCGTCAGGCTCAGCCACCCGACGAGACAGAGCGACATGGCGCCCGAGGCCATGAGCGTGGCCACTAGGCCCGGACGCAGGGGAGCGGCCTCCAGGCCGCCCAAGCGGCGGCGGATCAACCCCAGCAGCACGACACACTCCAGGCCAGTGGCCAGGGAATTCGCCAGCGCCAGGGCGCCGTGCGGCATCCAGCCGATCTGAATGAAAGCCTGCGCGAGCAGCAGGCTGAGCAGGACGTTGAGCGTCATCGCCGCCACGCCGACCAGCACCGGCGTGCGAGTATCGTGCAGGGCGTAGAAGGCGCGGCTGACGATCTCCAGGAGTGAGTGCCCGACCAGGCCGACCGCGAACCACACCAATGCCCAGGCGACCATTTCCGTGGACTGGGCGCTGAATGCCCCGCGCTCGAACAGAGCCGAGACGATAGGTGTGCTCAGCAGCACCAATCCCAGACTGGCTGGCAATGCTAGGAAGAACACCGCCCGCAGCGTCTTGCCCAGGGAGGCGCGCAGCGAGTCCAACTCTCCTCGGGCGAACTGAGCCGAGAAGGTCGGCAAGGCGGCGATGGCCGAGGACTGGGCGATCACGGCCTGCGGCATGATCATCAATGAGAAGGCAAATGTCAGCGCCGCCACGCTGCCCTCCGGCATGCCGGAGGCCAGGATCGTGTTGACCACGAAGTTGACCTGCACAACCGCTACGCCCAGCAGGCGAGGCAGCATCAGTCGGCCAACCTCGGCCACGGCCGGATTGCCGCCGCCCAGACTTGCGACGTAGTGGCCGCCAAGCCGCAGCAGCCCCGGGACCTGAATCGCCAGATGCAGCCCGGCTCCCAGCACCACGCCCCACGCCAGACCATAGATGCCCATCCGGGGCACGAGCAGCCACAGGCCGAGGATCCAGCCCACTCGGTAGAAAGCCGGCGCCAGCGCCGGTAGCGCGAACCGTTGGTGGGCATTGAGGATCCCCATCACCAGTCCGCTGAGGCCGAAGATCGCCGGAGCGATCAGCAGGATGCGCATCAGAGAGGTCGTCAGGTCGATCTGGGCGGGGTCGGTAAAGCCGGGGGCCAGGACATGGGTGACCAGCCAGCGGGCGCCAACCGCCGCCAACAGCGAGGCCGCCAGCAGCACCAGAGTCACCAGATTGCCGACAGCCGACGCCAATCGCCAGGCGCCGGGCTGATCGTGGCGGGTGAGGAAGCCGGTGAAGGTCGGGACGAATGCCGAGGCCAGCGCGCCGCCGGCCATCAACAGAAACAGCAACTCCGGCAGACGGTTGGCGGCATAGAAGGCATCGATCTCGGCCTGAGTGCCGAACGCCCGCGAGACCAGCATCGTTGTCAGCAGGCCGGCCAGGCTGGAGACGGCAAGCCCGGCCATCACGACAAGGGTGCCGCGCGCAATCTGCCGATCGCCGGCGTTCATGAGCGAGGATTATAGACTACGGGCCACGCCCGAGGTGGACACCACCTCAACCGTCTTGGGTGTTGGCGAGCGTTCGAGCGGGATACAATCATGGCCATTCTGTCCACCACATGGGAGCACTCTGATGATTCGAGCCCAGCATCTTCCAGTCAAGGGAACCCTGCGGGCCCTGGCGCCGACGGAGCTCAACCCGCGGCTGTTGCGCGCCTCCCAGGGAACCGTGTGGGTCGACTTCGAGGCGGAGCCGATCGAGACCTGTGAGCCAATCCTGCGCGATGTCTTCCGTTTCCATCCACTGGCCATCGACGACGCCCTGCGCGAGACCCACATCCCGAAGCTGGACGATTGGGGAGACTACCTGTATATCGCTTTCCATTCCGTGGGCTTCGACCTGGACGGGGGCCCCCACGTGGACACTCGGGAGGTGGATTTCTTCCTGGGAAAGGGATACCTCGTCAGCCACCATGATGAGCCGATCCCAATGGTCAACAAGATCTGGGAGCGCTGTCAGAAGGACCAGCGCATCCTCGGGGAAGGCCCCGACCACGCTCTGTACTTGGTCCTGGACGAGCTGGTCAACAGCTACATGGGCGCATTCTCCGAGATCGACGAAGCCGTCGATGCCCTGGAGGACGCAATCCTCGAGAGCTCTTCGAGGGAAACGCTGGCCGACATCTTCCACCTCAAGCGGGCGCTGGTGACCTTGCGCAGGACACTGGCGCCGCAGCGCGAGGTGCTGAACGGGCTTGCCCGCAACGACTACGAAGTGATTGACGCGCGGGATCGGGTGTACTTCCGCGATGTCTACGATCACCTGGTGCGCCTGTTCGATATCAACGAGTCCATGCGGGACCAGGTGGGCGGCGCCCTCGAGACCTATCTCTCAGCCACCAACAATCGCATGAACGAGATTATGAAGACGCTGACGGTGATCACCACGATGTTCATGCCGATCTCGTTCATTGCCAGCTTCTTTGGGATGAACTTCTTTTCCCCGAACATGCCGCTCCCGGCGTGGACGGGGCGGGCGGCCTTCGCTGTGATGCTGGCGCTAACAATGGGCATCCCGCTGAGCTTCTACTTCTGGGCCCGACGGCGGGGTTGGGTGGGAGGATGACGGTCACGGCCTCCGATCCGACCGGCAGCAGGCCGCTGCTGGTGGAGATCGCCTTTCGCGTCAAGACCTACGACGTCGACTTCGCCGGCATCGTCAGCAACCTGGTGTATGTGCGCTGACTGGAGGACCTTCGTCTGAAGATGCTGGATGAGCACCTGCCGCTCGAACCGGAATTCCGTCAAGGCAGGGGGCCGGTCCTGGCGCGCACGGAGATCGACTACCTTCGACCGCTTCGTTTTGGCGACGTCGCCGTGGGTCGGATGTGGTTGGCGGGAGTGCGGCGGGCGAGTTGGTCTCTCCAGGCGGAGTTCGTGGCCGGGGAGGACGTGGTCGCCCGGGCGCTGCAAGTGGGGGTGCTCGTCGACTATGCCACGCTCAAGCCGCTGCCGGTCCCGGACGTGCTCCGGCGCAGCCTGCCCGCCGGGACGCAGGTCGGGCCGATCGAGGGCGGCGGGCAGTGAGGTTCGGAGCCGGGTGCAGATTGCGGCTCGTCGCTCCTTCGGTCTGGCGAAGACCACGCCGGCACGGGCGATGAAGACCCGCGAGCCGCCAGGAAAGGCATACGCCTCGCGTGGCGGCTCGCGGCCCGTTTCAGCCCGCCTCTCTCTGGCGGAGCTCTGCCCAGCTGTTGGGCCTACTGGATCTCGTAGACCAGATACACCTGCACCTGGACCGCCTGCGTGCCTGGGGCGGTCGGCACACCGCCGCCGCCGCCCATCCCCTCGGCGTAGACCGCGTACATAGGTTGCGGCGAGCTGAAGGTCGTGCTGGCCGATTTCAATTTGCCCAGGGTGACGCCGGCGCTTGAGGCCAGCATCTGGGCGCGGGCCTGGGCGTCCTGCATTGCCTTCTCGCGGGCCTGATCCTGGGCGGCGGTCGGATCCTGTAGACCAAAGGTCACACCCTGGACGTTGTTGGCGCCGGCCTTGATCGCCGCCTGCAGTAGATCGCCGAGGCGAGCCGTGTCGCGCAGCTTGATCGTCAGCGTGTGGTCAACGGTGTAGGTCACAGAGTCTGTCGGATTGCCGAACTCGTCATACATCGGCTGCGACCAGACGCTAAAGTAGGTGGATTGGATGTCGCCGGGTGCTACGCCCACCAGCCCGGCGGCCTCCGTGATGGCCTGGGCAGCGGCGTTGTTTTCGCTGACAGCAGCCGACACGTCTTCATCCTGTGTCTGGACGCCCAGATTGACGGTCACCATGTCTGGCGTGACGTTTTCGATCCCCGTTCCGCTGGTTGCCAACGTTGCCGGCGCGGTGCTCCCGACGGCGGTGCAGCCGACGAGGAGCAACGCCGACAGGATCAACCCGAGAAGAGAGAGTGTACGTTTCATCTCAATACCTCGCACAGCGCATCAAGGAAGGATGTACGACAGGCCGACCTGCACCTGATAGGTCAGGCTGCCCGGGGCGGTCGGCACGCCGGCTGCGGCCCCGCCCTTGCCACCCACCATCGCCTCGTAGTACGGCACCGGTCCGCCCGTGGTGTCTGAGACGGTGTAGACCTCCCCCAGGGTGACGCCGGCGGCTGCCGCCATCTGCTCGGCCTGGCGCTGCGCATCGGCGATCGCCAGCCGCCGGGCCTCATCCAACGCCGGGGTCAGATCGTCCACGCCATACACCACGCCCTGGACGCTGTTGGCGCCGGCCGTCAGCGCCTGCTGCAAGGCGTCGCCGAGCTTCGCCGGGTCGCGCAATACGGCGGTTAGCGTGTTGTCGACGAAATAGATCTGCTCCCCCGTTGGATTGCCAAATTCGTCGTACTTGGGCTGGGTGTACACGTTGAAGTAGGTGGTCTGCATATCCTCCGGCGCCACGCCGGCCTCTGACAACGCCTGCATCACTCGGCCGGCCAGCAGGTTGTTCTCGGCTACGGCCGACCCGATCTCGGCGCCCCGGGTCTGCACCCCAAGGGTCAGGGTGACGATATCCGGTGGCACGACCACGACCCCCGTCCCGGTCACGGACAGCGTGTCCGGCGTCGTCGAGGACGTTCCCAACGCCGAGCAGGCCGTCAGGATCAGGCCGGCCGCCACTGCGATGGGCATCCACAAGCGGGTTCTGGACATTCCTCTTGCCTCCTTGACTTGTCGGCTTCCCCTGATCGCCGCAGGTGAGCCAGAAGAAGCGCCTCCCCGCTGAGAGTGGCCCGGGGAGGGGCATTTCTGCCACGGCCTCAAGTATAGACGCTGCCGGCTGGACTGTGTAGGCAGCTGCAGGGGGTGGTCGGCGCCGGCCAATTGGGGACCAGACGCCAACCGCCGGCCAGAGGTTCCCGGGGGCGCCTGAGGAGAATCGGGAGAGCCGGGGACGCCGACCCCGGCTCTCCTGTAAGGAGGAGAAGAAGAGATACCGCCCTTCCGAACCCAACTGTACTTCGCCTGGGGAACGGATGCTGGTCCCGCACCTGACGCTTGCCCTACGCCAACCCTGCGTGGATGGGCCGGCGTGCAGTACAATCCTCTCATGGCGGAAGTGCATGTCCTGCTGACCCTGCCCTTTCCCGATCCGCTGCTCGAACGGCTGCGCACCATCTCCCCCGATCTCCGTATCCACCAGCACACCGCCCGGACGGCGGACGACCTGCCCCAGGATCTGCTGCCGGATGTGGAAATTCTGTACACCCTGTCCAGCCTTCCCCTGCCCGAGCAGGCGCCCAGCCTGCGCTGGGTCCAGTTCCACCACGCCGGGATCGACCATGTACTGGACCACCCCCTGCTGCGGTCCAACATTACCATCACCACCCTCAGTGGGGCGGCGGCACCGCAGATGGGGGAATTCGTCCTGACCAGCATCCTGGCGTTGGGGCACCGCTTACCGCGCCTGGAGCGGGACAAACGCGAGAAACGCTGGGCGGAGGATCGGTTCGAACGCTTCCGGCCGTTCGAGCTGCGCGGCAGCACGGTGGGCATCCTCGGGTACGGCAGCGTCGGGCGGGAGGTCGCCCGTCTGTGCCGCGCCTTCGGCGCCCATGTCCTGGCCTCCAAGCGCGACCTGATGCACCCCGAAGACGTCGAATACCAGCCCAGCGGGCTGGGCGATCCCGGCGGCGAGCTGATCGACCGGCTGTATCCGCCCCAGGCCACCGGCTCCATGGCCTCCCTGTGCGATTTCCTGGTCGTGACTGTGCCGTTGACGAGCGAAACGCGAGGCCTCGTGGGGAGAAGCGTCTTCAGAAGCATGAAACCCAGTGCCTTCCTGATCGATGTCTCGCGCGGCGGAGTCGTCGACCACGGGGCGCTGGTGGAAGCCCTGACGGTGAAGCGGCTGGCCGGCGCCGCGCTTGATGTGTACCCGGTCGAGCCGCTGCCGGAGAGCAGCCCGCTTTGGGAGATGGCCAACGTGATCCTGTCGCCGCACATTGCAGGGGCCTCAGGGGAGTATTTCGAGCGAGCGTTGGACGTCTTCCGCGAAAACCTGCGCCGCTACCTGGCCGGCCAACCGCTGCTCAACCGCTACGATCGCCAGCGCGGCTACTGACGCCACCCGGAGACTTCGTGATCAAAGGTGCCATCTTCGACCTGGGATCGACCCTGATCGCCTTTCAGGGTTCATGGCCCGACATCCTCGAGGACAGCACCCGCGCCTTGATCCAAAGCCTGCAAGCGAGCGGGGTGGAGTTCGAAGCAGCAGCTCTCCACGACGCCTTCCATCAGGCGAACGAGCGCTATCAGCGTCAGCGCCAGATCGACCACCTTGAGCGCAGCACGGCCTTCGTCCTGGGCCAGGTGTTCGCGGCGCAGAACGTTCCGGAGCCGTCGGCGGCGGTGCTGCGCCAGGCGCTGCGCACGATGTACGCCGTGAGCGAGGCCCACTGGCAGCGGCTGCCTGAGGCCGCGCCGGTGTTGCAGGCCTTGCGACGGCAGGGCCTGCGGCTGGGGCTGCTCTCGAACGCCGGCGATGCCGAGAATGTGGACCGCCTGATCGATCAGGCCGAGCTGCGCAGCTACTTCGACCCAATCGTTGTCTCGGCCGCCATCGGGATTCGCAAACCGGATCCACGAGCCTTCGCACCGATCCTGGACGCCTGGCGAGTCCATGCGTCGGAAGTCGTTATGGTCGGAGACACGCTGGGCGAAGATATCCTGGGCGCTCAGGCCTGTGGGCTCCATCAGATCTGGGTACGTTCCTTGGCCGATCCCCAAGGTGTGGCCACCTTCGAGGGAATCGTGCGGCCCGAGGCGACGGCCGAGCGGCTGGACCAGGTGCCGGCCGCAATCGACCGCATGAACGGGGTTCCACGGTAGTGGCACTGCAGGAACGGCCCGACCCGCCGGTCTGCCTTGATGCCCGCCATCGGTCTTGTGCAAATTGGCCAGGACGCCGATCCTGCGCAGCCCAGGCTCCCCACGCCGCGCCGGGTCGCAGGCGAACTCCACCTGGGTCCGAGACCTGGCAAGTGTGCAGCCGGCCGTAGTGCGGTGTGGGGACCCCTCCCGGAAGGTATAATCCGCGCCAACGAAACGGGGTGGCATGGACACCAAGAAGGCCGGTGAGTATCCATGCGCGACCTGCCCGATGCACCTGACGGCTAAAGCCAAGCCCACGGCATTCGTCGCCCGGCTTTGACCCTGGCACACGCAAGGCTGCCCGGGCTGGAAAGGCTATCAAGCTGGCCCGGCCAGGCACGCCGGGTAGGCGAACGGACTGCTCGGCAGGCCCGGCGCCGGCAGGGAGAACTGCTCCCCCGGGCGCCCTGGGCGTTTCGCCTGCCTGTCAGCTTGCCATCTTTCGAGCATCCTAATCTGGGTCCCCCTGCCGGCCGATGTCGGACGCCGGGGACACAAGCGCTAGGCAGTGGTGGCATGCCTGTCCTCCCAGGACGGGCGGCAGCGACCCGCTTGGGAGGAATTGCCTTCGAGACCCGGGCCTGCAGGCCGGGTTGTGGTTTCTGGCGATCAACACTCCATGCTGACTCGCGCCCGGACCCTCTCGCGCACCTACCCGCAGCAGTTCTGGCTGCTGTTCTGGGGCATGCTGGTAAACGCCTCGGGCGGCAGCATGGTCTGGCCCTTCCTCACGATCTACATGCGGGAGCGCCTGGGTGTCTCCCTGACGACGGTCGCCCTGCTGCTGACGGCCAACTCGATTGCCGGGCTGATCTCCGGGTCAATCGCTGGGCCCGTCGTGGACCGCTTTGGCCGCAAGATGCCTATGGTGCTCAGCCTGGTGGCAAGCAGCGGGGTGATGTTCGCCATGAGCCAGGCGGACACCCTGGCGGCGTTTGTGACTCTGATGCTGATCGCCGGCGCCTTCCAGCCGCTCTACCGGGTGGGCGTCGACGCCATGGTTGCCGACATGATCCAACCGGCAGACCGGCCGGGTGCGTACGCCCTGCTGCGCATGATCGCCAACCTGGGGGTGGCCTTCGGCCCTGCCGTGGGTGGCTTCGTGGCCTCGGTGTCGTATGCCATCGCCTTCTATTTTGCCGCCGGAGCCCACATGCTGTTCGGATTGCTGCTGCTGATGTTCGCCCGCGAGACCTTGCCGCGGGGGGAGCACGGCCGGGCCCCGCGCCTCGGCGGCTACGGGCAGGTGCTGCGGGACCGACCCTTCCTGGCGTTCTGCGGATCGTACGCCCTAGCCGGTATCGCCTACTCGCTGATGATGATTCTGCTTCCCGTGTATGCCAATGAGAACTTCGGCGTTCCCGTACGGGCCTACGGCTTCATCATGGCCACCAATGCCGCCATGGTTGTGCTGCTGCAGTATTCAACGACCCGCATCACGCGTCGCTACGCCTCGCTGCCGGTGCTGGCTGTAGGTTCCGTCTTCTACGCCCTCGGCGTCGGCCTGGTGGGACTTAGCCGCGGCTTCACCGGGTTCTGGTTATCGATGGTTATCCTGACGATCGGCGAGATGATCATGATCCCGACCTCGACCGCGTTGACCGCCAACCTGGCGCCGGCCGACATGCGCGGGCGGTATATGAGCGTGTACGCCCTGACCTGGGGCGTCGGGTTCGGCGTCGGCCCTGTGATCGGCGGCGTGCTCAACGACCATCTGGCGCCGGTGGCCATCTGGGCCTTTGGCTTGCTCATGGGAGGGCTGGCGGCTGCCGCCTTCACCATCCTTGGCCGCCGTCTCGGGCGGGGAGCGAGCCCGGCCGACGTGCCGCTCTCCTGATCCCGAGGCCGCTCGGAGCAGCCGAGTTGGTGGGGCTGGTGGCTGGCGCGGCCTGGCCGAGGGGCTTTCTCTGGGGCGGGGCCGGGAGCACTCTCCCGCACCGGCGCCGGTCCATTTTCACATCCGAGCCCGTAGATCAGTTATATGTAGAGAGACCGGCAAACCGGAGGCAGGAGAGAGTGGAAGGCGCCGAGGGCATCGAAGGCCTGGTCGACCGGCACGGCAGGGAGCTTCATGTCTTCCTGTGGCGGATGCTGCGCGACGATCGGGACGCCGAGGACTGCCTCCAGGAGACGTTCCTGCGGGCCTATCGGGCGCTGCCGCGCCTGGCGCCACAGGCCAACACCCGCGCCTGGCTGTATGCTATCGCCGCCAATGTCGGGCGTTCCTGGCTGAAGAAGCGACGGCAAGAGGCGGGGTGGGAGCAGGCGCAGCGCCTGCGGCTGGCGGGGTCCGAGAATGGCGATCCGGCCGACCGGCTGGACCACGCGCACCTGGCAGCGGCCGTCGATCGGCTGCCGCCACGCCAGCGAGAAGCGCTGATCCTGCGCAAGTATCAGGGCCTGGACTACGCGACCATCGCCGCCATCCAGAAGAATTCGGCGGAGGCGGCGCGCGCCAACGTATACCAGGCCCTGCGTCGGCTGCGGAAGA
>JALHUE010000427.1 GCA_022866145.1 Anaerolineales bacterium
ACGGAGCAAGGATGAAGAATGATAGAGAGGAGTCGCACTCCGTGCCAGGCGCTCGGCCGATGCGTTGTGAGTGAGGGGAATCGGTGCCGCCTGCAGTTAGTGTGATCGTTCCGTGCTACAACGAGGCGCGCACGATTCGGGAGCTGCTGGACTCGATCGAAGCCCAGACATTCGACTTGGCGAACCTCGAAGTCCTCATCTCCGATGGCGGCTCGACAGATGGGACGCGCGAGGTCGTTTCGGACATCACAGCGGCAACGCCTCAGTTGAGAATCACCCTGGTCGATAATCCAGACCGCAGCATCCCGGCGGCGCTCAACCGCGCGCTGGCGGCAGCGTCTGGCGGGGTGGTGATTCGCCTCGACGCCCATGCCGTCCCTGCGTCGGACTACATCGCCCGCTGTGTGCAGGTGCTGGCGGAGACCGAGGCAGCCAACGTCGGCGGGGTGTGGGACATTCGTCCGGGTGCCGAGGGGTGGGTGGCGCGATCAATCGCCGCCGCCGTCGCCCACAGGCTAGGTGCAGGCGATGCCGGCTATCGGGCTGGTGCTCGCGCCGGTGAGGTCGACACCGTGCCATTCGGGGCCTTCGATCGGCGCTGGCTCGACCGAGTGGGGACCTTCAACGAGGATCTGCTCACCAATGAGGACTACGAGTACAACTACCGCATCCGCAAGGCGGGCGGCAAGATCTGGCTCGATCCGTCGATTCGCTGCGTGTACATCGCCCGGCCGACGCTGTCCGCGTTGGCGAAGCAGTATTGGCGCTACGGCTTCTGGAAGGCGCACATGCTGACGCTCCACCCGCATTCGCTCCGCCTGCGCCAGGCGATTCCGCCCGCCTTCGTCGCCGCGCTCCTGGGGCTGCTCGTCGTCGCCCCATTCTTGCCGGCCGCGGCGGCCGGATTGATCGGTCTGGCGGGCATCTATCTCGCAGTCGTGCTCGGGGCGGCGCTTTTTCGGTCTGCCCGCCGACGCGATATAAGTCTGATGATCGGACTTCCCGCTGCCTGGGCGAGCGTGCACTTGTGCTGGGGGATGGGTTTCCTGGCCGGTCTGGCTTCAGCCCTGATGACTCGAAGGAGACATGCGTAACTCAGGAACTGGCCGCCGCTGGCGCATTCAACCGGGCGAGAGACTGGCGCTCCTGATGGCCGGCGACTTTGTGGCGGCCAGCATGGCCGCAATCCTGGCCCTCGCCCTCTGGGCCCAGCTTGAGCCCGCGCTGGGATTCAGCCTGACGTTTCTCCGCTTTCGTGCACCCTGGTTCATCGCCCTGCCCGTGCTCTGGCTGGTGCTGATGGCCAACCTGTACAACCTGCAGCGCGCCTCCTCGCGGGGGGACACTGTCCGGGGCATCCTGATCGCAGCTGCCGGCGGCCTGGCGGTCTACCTGATCGTCTACTTCAACGCCGAGGGCGACCTGCCACGCCGGGGGATGCTGTACTTCCTGATCCTGGCGGCGCTGCTCACTCTCGCCTGGCGCATGCTGTACCTCGCCGTCTTTACTGCGCCGGCCTTCCTGCGCCGGGGGGTGATCGTCGGCGCCGGCGTGAGCGGGCGAGGCATGGTTGAGGTGCTGGCCGGCATGCGCTCGCCGCCGTTCCATGTCGTCGGCCTGATCGACGACGATCCGGCGAAGGTCGGGACCATGATCGCCGGGGCCCGAGTGCTGGGGGACAACCGGCTCCTGGCGAAAGTGGTGGCCGACGAGAGCGTGACCGAGACCGTGGTGGCCATCACCGGGCCGATGGGCGGCGCAATGTTCCAGGCGCTGCTGGATGCACAGGAGAAGGGCGTGCGCATCGTCCGCATGCCCGTGTTGTATGAACGTTTGCTGGGGCGTGTCCCGATCCGCTACCTGGAGTCCGACTGGCTGCTGCGGTCGTTCGTCGACGAGATACAGGTCAACGGCCTGTACCTGCTCGTCAAACGACTGATGGACATCGGCGCCGGGCTGGCCGGGCTATCGATCCTGGCCTTGCTGTATCCGTGGATCGCCCTGGCGATCCTGCTTGAGAGCGGTCGGCCGATCCTGTTCCGCCAGGAGCGCATCGGCAATGGCGGCGAGGTGTTCTGGGTGACCAAATTCCGCACGATGCGACCCGACGCCGAGGCCCCTGGTCAGGCGCAGTGGGCGCAGAGCGGTGACCCGCGCGCAACCCGGGTGGGCGTGTTGCTGCGCAGGCTGCACGTGGACGAGTTCCCGCAGTTCTGGAATGTCCTCAAGGGGGAGATGGGTCTGATCGGCCCGCGGCCGGAACGGCCGGAGTTTGTCCACCACCTGGAGAAGCATATCCCCTTCTATCGAGCCCGGCTGCTGGTCAAGCCGGGGCTGACGGGCTGGGCCCAGGTCCACCAGGTGTACGCCTCCTCGGTCGAGGACTCGGCCGAGAAGCTGGAGTACGACCTGTACTACATCAAGCATCG
>JALHUE010000428.1 GCA_022866145.1 Anaerolineales bacterium
ACAACCACTTCATCCCCCGGCTGCAAAGGCCCGACGCCGGCCGGGGTGCCCGTCAGAATCAGATCCCCCGCCTCGAGGGTCATCACCGAGGAGATGAACGCCAGCAGCTGAGGGATCGAGAAGACCATATCGCGGGTGGAACCCATCTGCCGCATCTGGCCGTTGACGGCGCAGGTGATCAGTGCATCTGCTGGATCGAGGTTGGTCTCGATCCACGGGCCGACCGGGCAGAAGGTGTCGAAGCCCTTGCCGCGCGTCCACTGCCCATCCCGGTTTTGCAGGTCCCGGGCGGTGACATCGTTGGCCGCGCAGTAGCCCAGGACGTGGCGGGGGGCATCCTGCGGCGAGATCCAGCGGCCGGGTGCGCCGACCACGACTGCCAGCTCGGCCTCATGTTCGACCTGGCGCGACTGCGGCGGCAGGCGGATGGCCTGCCCCGGGCCGATCACGGCGGTGGGTGGTTTGAAGAACAGCAGCGGCCAGGCAGGGACTTCAGCCTCGTGTTCGGCGGCGTGCAGCGGGTAGTTGCGGGCAACACAGATGATCTTGCCGGGCCGCACGGGCGCCAGCAGGTGGGCGCCGTCGAGGGCGATCGTCGCCGGCTTGCGGCGGTATGCCTCGAAGGGCGAGCCCTCCAAACGGCCGATTCGTCCGCCGTCCACCCATCCCCAGGCCGGTTCGCCTGCCTCCTCCGGCTGCCAGCGGACGATCTGCATCCTAGGTCTCCATGGGGCGCGCCTCGTCGAGCCAGGGCTTGCGCGCCCAGACCAGATCATACTCGACCTGCCAGGGATAAGTTTCGACATCCTGCCAGCCGAGCCGTGACAGGAATTGGGCGAAGGCCGCCGATGGCCGGTTCCGCCCGGTGATCCACCGCCCATGCCGCCCGACGCGATTGCTCACCAGCATCCAGCCTCCGGGCCGCAGGACACGCTGCAGCTCTCTCAGGCTCTCGGCGGCGGAAGGGGTGAACTCGAGCAGCTCAAGCATGACGACGGCATCGAACACATCGGCCAGGAACGGAAGCGGGCAGGCCAGGCCGCGCAGCCAGCTCGCCCAGGGGACGGGGGCGGCTTGTCGTCCGAGAGACAGCATGCGCCGGCTGGGCTCGAGGCAAACCACCTGACCGGCGAACCCGACTCCGTGGGCCAGGGCCCGCGCCGTGCGCCCTGTGCCGGCGCCGACATCCAGGATCAGCGGGTCGAGCAGCTCCCCGGTGATCGCCTGGAGCGGCTCTCCGAGGAAGCGGCGTTCCCAATCCCAGTCGAACTGCTTGATTGAGTCATAGCGCTGGGCCGTCAGGTCGTACAAAGGAATCACGACCCGCGGGCCGAGATGTGCTCCTTCGCACACGACCAACTCCCAGATCGCCAGCGCAGCCAGGAGCAGGGCGAACAAGGTGAGCAGGATCAGCATCGCCGGGTCTACGCCCGGCCGGCGGGTTCGCCCACCAACTGCTGGATCATCTGGGCCACTCGCTCCGAGGCGGCGTCGAACCGCCCAGGGCGGGCGGCCTTCAGGGCTCGCAGCACGGCGAATACCAGGGCCTCCAGCGAGGCCTGCCGGATGTCGACTGCAGGATTGGCATAGGCCGCCAGCACGATCTCGGCGGGGCGCGCCGCCGGGCAGGAAGGCGCCGCCACCAAGGCCGCAGTGCGCATGCCGCGCCGGCGAGCCTGCAGCAGGGCGCGCTCGATGTATGGAGTGTCGGCGGTTGCCTCCAGCGCCAGGGCCAGTTCCTTGCGCCGGCCGGAGGAGACCGCCTCGGCCAGCTCGGCCACCGACCCGTCCGCCAGTCGTACGGCGTAGCCGCTGGCCTCCAGGCGGGCGGCCAGCGCCAGGGCGCAGAAGCGGGCCGGACCATCCGCCAACAGCAGCACGCGCTCGCATTCGTCGAGAGCTTGGATCAGCTTTTCAGCCTGCTCAACGGGGAAGGTGCGCCGCGTCAGCTCAATGGCCTGGGCGAGCTCGGCCAGGGCGGCCTGCCCCGGCGATTTCGCCTGGACCGCCTCGTCTGGCGCAAGGACCAGCCACTCATTCATCACGCGCTGACGGATCTCGCGCTGCAGTTCGGGGTAGCCGGGGTAGCCCAGCTTCTGGGCGAAGCGCACCACCGTCGCCGGGTCGATGTCGAGCTGATGCGCCAGCTCGGTTGCGGTCAGGAAGGCGGCCCTGACATACGAATCCAGCAGGAAGCCCGCCAGCCGGGTGTAGCTGGGGGAGAGCCCACTCTCGACGCCGCGGATGCGGTCCTGGTACGTAGCCATCGGTCGCCCAAGCCGGTCGGGGACCGACTATAGCATAGGCATTCGGCAGCGCAAAACCGGACGCTGCAGGTAATCGATCATCGGCGGGGCAGGCGCGTTGACCCTGCCTGATGGCGCCGCTATAATGCCTCCCAGGGCGGATAGCTCAGCTGGTTAGAGCACTTCTCTTACACAGAAGGGGTCGCAGGTTCGAGTCCTGTTCCGCCCATCCGGGGCGCTGGCAGCAGCGCCCCGTGCTTTTCGCTAGCCCGCAGGTTGATCCACGCCCGGGTGCCGAGCCTGGCCATGCCTGGGATGGAGACCTCGGGTGCGAGCCGGGCACTCCCGCCTGATCAGACAACTCAAGCGTTCGATGGGGAGGGACGGCACTGCGCAGCGGGTCGAACAGCATGTCCTCGGGGGCGCGGCTTGACCCTGCGCCAGCCTGAGTCGTAGAATGATGTTGTCTGACAACCGACTGCCCACGTTCCTCGGGCCCAAAGGCGCACGCAGGTGCGACGGAGTCCCCTCATGTCCGACTTCCTGTTCCGCGGCGAGCTGGCCGATGTCGATGCTGTTGTTCAGTATTTGTGTGACCTCGAGGGTGAGCGCCAGTTCCGGCGCTTGATCTTGATCCCGTCGGAGAGCACGGCACCCCTAGCCGTGCGCCAGGCATTGGCGTCTGCCTACCAGAACATCTATGCCGAAGGCTACCCGGACGAGGCCACGCGCAGAATGCCTGAAGCGCAGCTGCTGGACTATGGGCTGCGCCTGGGCGAGTACCGCCGCTTCTCCGACCCGCGCTACTACAAAGGCGTGGAGTATGCCGATATCGTGGAAGCGCTCTCCCGCCGCCGCTGCGCCGAAGCATTCGCGGCCAACGGCATCCAGGCCGACGAGCTGTATGTCAACCTGCAGGCCCTCTCGGGCGCACCGGCGAACAACGCCGTGTTCCATGCCTTGCTGCAGCCTGGCGACACGCTGATGGGGATGAACCTGCTGCACGGCGGCCACCTGACGCACGGCTCGCCCGCCAGCCGCTCAGGCAAACTCTATCGCTCCGTGTCGTACTCCGTCGATCCGGCCACGGAGCAGATCGACTACGATGCGGTCGAGGCCTTGGCCAAGGAAGCCCAGCCGAAGATCGTGATCGCCGGTTATTCCTCCTATCCGTGGACGGTGGACTGGAAGCGCTTTCGGCAGATCGCCGATTCCGTCGGGGCGTATCTGATGGCCGATATCGCCCACGTCGCCGGGCTGGTCGTGGCCGGGGTCTGTCTGTCTCCAATCGGCATCGCCGACGTCGTCACCTTCACCACCCACAAATCGCTGTGCGGCCCGCGCGGGGCGGCGATCGTCACCCACCGCAAGGATCTCGGGCGCAAGATTGATCGAGCAGTTTTCCCGGGTGAGCAGGGCGGGCCGCACATCAACACCATCGCCGCCCAGGCGGTGGCCTTCAAGCTGGCGCGCACCGAGGCCTTCCGGGCCCTTCAGCAGCAGATCGTCGCCAACTGCATCGCCCTGACTGCCGCCCTGCAGCGGGAAGGGGTCCGCATTCCCTACGGCGGCACCAACACCCATCTGACCAACATCGACTGCAGCTTGGTGCGCGCCGCCGACGGCACGCCGCTGTCCGGTGATGTGGCAGCCCGCATCCTCGATCTGGCCGGGATCGTCGTCAACCGCAATACCATCCCTGGCGACACTTCAGCCGCCAATCCCAGCGGGATCCGGCTGGGGACCCCCTGGATCACCCAGCGGGGATTCACCGTGCCGGAGACCGAGGCCCTCGCCGGTCTCATCGCTCAGGTTCTCAAGGCGTGCCAGCCGTACTCCCAGCCCGCGAAACGAGGAATGACGCTGCGGGCCCGGATAGATTTCGACCTCCTGGAACAAGCCCGGATCCGTGTGCGCGAGATGGCTTTGGCGCACGGTATCGACGTCGAGACCACTCGCCATGGGTATCCGCACTTCTATTACCTGGACGATCCGGTGCCGGGCTCCGGACATGTCGCCTTGCGCCTGCGGGGCGATCTGGCGGAGGCCGTCGTGCGTTGGTGCACAACGGTTGACACCGGTGATCTGGCCGATGGCGCCTGGATCTCCGCCGACTTGCATACCTCCGGCAAGGCGGTAGAAGTTGCCATGCGCCGCGAGCAGGGAGCGTGGATGCTGGGCCTGCCGGCGTCTGAGGCGCCGCGAGCCCTGGCCTGGCTGCGGGCCGTCTCGGATGGATTTGTCGTGATCGATCCCGCCGATCCACAACGGCGTATCCCCGGGCCGCTGGTGATCGAACTCGTCGAGGGCGGCCTCAAGGCGCCCAAGACGACCGCCCGCCACGATGGCGCCCGCAAGCCGTGGTTTGTGGGTGCGGTCTCCGGCACAGGCAAAGCGCTGGCGGCCTTCACGTGGTCACCGCCGGAGGAGCCGGCTGCGCCGCGGCGCACAGCCCTGTATCCGGCGCACAAGAGCCTCGGCGCCAAGATGGTGGATTTTGCCGGGTGGGAGATGCCGGTCTGGTACACCTCGGTGGTCGAAGAGCATCTGGCGACGCGCAATGCAGCCGGCTTGTTCGACGTCAGCCACATGGGGGTCTATCAGGCCGATGGCCCGCAGGCTTGCGCCTTCCTCGACAGCGTGGTCGGCAATGACGTCGCCGCCCTGGCGGTGGGAGAGTCGCTGTATACGCAGTTCCTCGACCCCGGCGCCCACGTCATCGACGACGCGATGATCTACCGCATCGATGAGCAGGCGTATCTGGTGGTGGCGAATGCCGCCAATGACGACAAGGATTGGGCCTGGCTGAATGCAGTCCGCCAGGCCAGCGTCCGGGTCGACACGGCCCGGCCGTGGGCGCGCGCCTTTGGCACCGGCTGCGTTCTGCGCAATTTGCGCGACCCGCAACAGGGGAACGCCATGCGGGTCGACATCGCCCTGCAGGGGCCGCGCAGCCGGGAGATCCTGCTGGCGCTGGGCTGTGACGAGTCGGCCGCCCGCCGCCTGAAGGCGCTCCCCTGGGCGGGGGTGATGCATGCGGTCTTCGGCGGTATCGACCTGATCGTCAGCCGCACCGGGTACACCGGCGAGCGAGTGGCCTACGAGCTGTTCGTGCACCCGGATCGCAGCCCGGATCTATGGCAGCAGCTGATCCAGGCCGGTACGCCGCTCGGGATGAAGCCGGTCGGGCTGGGGGCGCGCGATTCGCTGCGCACCGAAGCGGGCCTGCCGCTCTATGGCCATGAGATGGGGGGCGACCTAGACCTGGGCGTAGGACAGGCGGGGTTCGGCTCGTATGTCAAGCCCCACAAGCCGTGGTTCATCGGCCGCGCCGCC
Organism: Anaerolineales bacterium; assembly: GCA_022866145.1. Lineage (NCBI taxonomy): Bacteria > Bacillati > Chloroflexota > Anaerolineae > Anaerolineales > Anaerolineales bacterium. The sequence goes on from JALHUE010000428.1 coordinate 5,583, forward strand.
TTCCTGGCGCAGGAATCGCAGCGCTCGGGCGAGGTGGTTCGGTTCCGGTTTGATGAGAAGGGCGTGCGCATGGCGCATCTGCACGACCCCGTTGTCGATCGCAAGGGCAAGGTGGTCGGAGTGGTCACGTCCTGCGCCGTCGACGCCGACGGCTTCCTGACCGGACAGGCTTACCTCCAGCTCAAACACACAGCCGAGGGCGCACCCATTGGGATCTTCCAGAGCGCCTCCCGCGAGGCGGAGGTGGCTCCGGGGTCGCTGCGCCTGGGCCAGCGGGCGCCGGTGCCGAGCGCCGCCACCGTGTTGACGAGATTCCCGCGCTAACTGGCGCGGTCCCCAAGCATGCAGCGAGAAAGAAGAAGCCCCGCCGAGGCGGGGCTTTCTGCTATGGGAAGGCAGGCCGCCCTCCCGAACGGACACATGGGGCTAGATGTTGGTGACGATATTGCTGAACACGTTGCCGATGGCCGGTCCGAGCAGCGCCAGGATTACGATCACGACCACAGCGACCAGAACGAGGATAAGCGCATACTCAACAAGACCCTGGCCTTTCTCCTTCGGTGCGAACAACATTGCAATCACCACCTTTCTGTTTTGGGTTTGGCGTCTGAAGCGCCTGGTTTCCTTCTGCGCGGTTTCCATGTGCTCGTAGAATAGCACAGGTTGTTCGGCCTGGACCTTACGAGAGGCTCTCAGAAGCACAGGATATCTGTACCATGGGAGGTGAGATCTACACCGCGCGGGCTATAGGGCAAGGCGCGCGGCAGCCAGGACCTCGGCGTACTTGGGTTCATCGCCGAGGGCTTGCATGTAATCGGCGTAAACGAGCTTGTCATCCCGACCCACGACGAATACCGCCCGGCGCAAGATGCGGGATTCTTTGAGCAGGCAGCCGTACTTGGTACCGAAGTCCGCTTGGGCGTGATCGGACAACGTGGTCACTCGATCCATCCCGGCCGCGCCGCACCAGCGCCCCTGGGTGAACGGCAGGTCGGTGCTCAGGATGAAGGTATGCACGTCTGGCCCCAGCGCCGAGGCCTCCTGGTTGAACACGCGGGTCTCTCGGTCACAGACCGAGGTCTCGAGCGAGAGCACCGCCGCCAGGATGCGCACCTTCCCGGCGGTCTCCTTCAGGGGGCGGCTGCTCTTCCACTCCAGGGTCGTGGCCGCAAAGTCCGGCGCAATGTCGCCGGCCTTCAGGTCCGGGCCGACGACGGTCTGATCCTGACCCTCGAACTTGACGATCCCCTTTCGGTCGACGGTCATCTCCATGCCTCCACGGTAGTACTCCGGTCTTGCTGCAACGGCCTGGCCTGTGTCGGATCCGCCTCTCGGGCGCCATAGAACTGAGATTTGGGAGTTACAGACAGGTCCGGTTTGGGGGTTCTGGCAGTGGCACTACTTGATCAGGCTGAGCACGAAGGAGGCGACGATGATCAGGCCGAGGATCGTGAACAGCAGGCTCTGGGTCCGCACCCGGCGACGCCTCCGTCCGCCCTTGTTGGTCTTTGCTCTCTGGGCCATCGTCTCTCTCCGGCCGGATATTACCATGCGCCCAGTGGGGATGTCCAGGCCGAGTGGGCAGCGTGGCGACCTGAACCCCACTCTCTGCTCGGGTCCTTCTTCCAGTTCCTTGAAGGAAGGCACACCTGCCACGGGGACTGAGAGCCACGCCTGGGGACGGGTCTCCAGCGGTCGCCGGCCGGGCCTCGCTTGCCCGAAGAGAGCTTTGGCTGACCGAGCGCCTTGCGGCATGCGGCCCGCCAGGCAAAGGAGGAGATGGTTCAGCAGGCCAACCGATCCCGTCTCGACAGGGAGGACCGGTCGGACCGAACCCTTGACCCACTCTGTCAGCCCCGGTGAGAGGCTTTGAGGGGACCTGCGAGGCTCCGGCACGCCTTTGACAGGGCTTTCCAGGGTAGCCTACTGCCGACGCACCCCTGGTGAGGCGCCCTTGGGCGGTGCCGGGTCGGGGGAGAAGGAGGCAAGAATGCAGACCGAAAACCTGTCGAACACGGCGGCACCCCTGTACCGTCTACGCGCGGCCCGCTGGGCCGTTGGGATCGCTCTGGGCCTCGGGCTGGCCTTCGAGCTGATGCTCGACGGGCGTGCGCCTGGGATCTCGGTCCCGCTGTGGGTCGGGCTGTGCATTGCCGGGCTGCTGGCCGCAGCTCGCCTGGAAGGCGCCCGCCTCAGCCGGCAGGGCGCAGTCTGGCCGGCGCTGGTGCTGGCTCTGGCGCTGGTCTTCCCCCTGCGGCTAGAGCCACTGACGGTGGCGCTGAGCCTGCTGCTCGCCCTGTTCGCCCTGGCGATGTGGGTCGACACCTTGCTCCCAGGCGATTTGCTGCGCTTTGGCTGGCTGGACGCGCTGCGCAGCGCCCTGTTGACACCCTGCCTGATGCTCATCCGCCCGTGGGCGGTGATGAGTGACGCTTGGCACCGAAGTGTCCAAGAGGAGGGCTGGCGCAAACCGCTCTTCGCGACCGTGCGCGGCCTGCTGCTCGCCATCCCAATCCTGGCTGTGTTTATCGCATTGCTGGCGTCGGCCGATGCCGTGTTCTCCGACTATGTGCAGGAGGTGCTGGTCTGGCTCGATCTGGAGCGGTTGCTGGACCTGTTGTCGAGGGGGCTGGTGGTGCTCGTCACGAGCGTTGTCTGCCTGGGGGCACTGGCGGTCGGCCTGCAAGGACGCCGGGGCCGCAGCCTGCTCGGCGAAGAACGGCCGTTGGTCTCACCCTTCCTCGGGTACACCGAGACAATGGTGGTGCTGTTCTTGATGGACCTATTGTTTGTGGCCTTCGTCGCCATCCAGTTCGCCTATCTGTTTGGCGGCGAGGCCAACATCAACGCCGCCGGGTACACGTTTGCCGAGTATGCCCGACGCGGCTTCGGCGAGTTGGTGTTCACCGCCGGCCTGAGCCTGGGGCTGATCTACCTGTTGGCCCAGGTCACCCGCCGGCCGTCCCGCAGCCAGGTGCGGAGCTTCAACCTGTTGTCGGCGCTGCAGGTGATCTTGCTGGGGATCGTGCTGGTTTCGGCCTACAGGCGCCTGGTGCTGTACGAGGCGGCCTACGGGTTCACCCGACTGCGAACCTACACCCATGTCGCCATCGTCTGGATCGGCCTGGCGCTGCTGGTCTTCATCGTGCTGCTGCTCGCCGGCCGGCTGCGCCGCTTCGCGCCGGCGGCATTGCTGGGGGCAGCCGGCTTCGCCCTCACCCTGGCGGCGGTTGACGTGGATGCGTTCATCGTGGCAAGCAACAGCCAGCGCTTCGAGCAGACCGGGAAGCTCGATGTCGCTTACCTGCTCGATCTGACCGATGACGCCGTGCCGGGCCTGGTCGGTCTGACCCAGGTCGCCCCGGAGCCCGACCGGGAGCTCCTCCTGGCGGAGTTGTCCTGCCGACGAACGCTGCTTCGACGCTGGCAGGCGCGCCAGCCGTCGCCCTCGGCGCACCTGTCCCGAATCAAGGCGCTGCAGGCGCTGGACACGATGAAGGAGCAGCTCGTGCCGTACGTCGTCCGGCCGACCTCCTGGGGAACGTGGAAGAACGGACCGTTCGTCGTCGGGATCGAATCGGGGCCCTATTGGTGCGGTTCTGCAGGTTGGGACTAGAGACTGAATCGGCGGGGGGGAGAGCGGTTCGCGCCCTGGTGAGCCGAGGGGGGCGGTCTAGCGATCGGCTTTGTCGGCGATCACCCAGAGCGTGTGATCCTGGCGTTCCACACGCGTTTGTGCGCCAAGGCGATCGAGTCGTACGGCCACCTCTTCGCCGCGCAGGAAGTGGCTGCGCATCAAGGCCAGCTTCTCCGCCGCTGCGATCAACTTGACCGCCAACTGGTCGATGTCGGGCTCCTCCACGAGCAGCCGCCCGCCTGGGGAAACCACGCGCCACATCTCGCGCAGCGACAGGTCCTGGTGGCGGACGTGATGCAGGGCATCGACCATCAGCACGCAGTCGAAGCAGTCGTCGGGGAAGGGGAGCTGTTCGGCGGCGGCACCGACCCGGCGCAGCTGGTCCGGGGCCTTGGCGTGGCGCAGCATCTTGAGCGAGGCGTCGGCCAGGACGATTTGCCGGCCTGGAGCCAGCAACGCCAGGCTGATGCGGCCGGTGCCGCCGCCGGCGTCGAGCACGCGCTTCGGCCCCGGGCCGATCAGCCCCTGCAGGGTGTCGCTGGCCGGGGCCTGCACGGCCTGGTCGTACCAGGGGGCAAGAATATCAAAGTGATCGAAGCGGCGTCTGGCCACGGTGTGTGCCCGCCCATCCCGGTGGGAGGGTTGGTCGCCGACCGGCGTGCAGATGCGAATCCCCGGAGCGTGAAGGCAAGGATATCACGCCGATCCTCCTCGGCTATGGCTGGGTTCCGGGGAGAGGGATACCCGACGATTCAATATCGGCTGCCGAGCGCGTGGTTCCGCTTCGGGGCGCCTGAGAGCGGACGGCCGAAGGCTGGCTGTGCGCCCCGTGCGGATAGCACTTCTCCTGGCAGCATGTCGCCGGAAGTGGCTAAGAAATGTCCCAGTAGGAAGGAAAACAACAAACAAGCCCGGATTGTTGGTTGACTCGGACAGGATTCCCCGCTAGATTGAAGGCAGCCGGCGAGTAGGTCCCCGAATGCCGACTTCCCTGGACGCGCTCGACGTCCAACTGATTGATCAGTTGATGCAAGATGGGCGGATGTCCTCGGCCGCGCTGGCGCGGGCGCTGGGCGTCTCGGAGCGCACGGCCCGCTATCGCCTGCAACGGTTGCTCGATCACGGGCTGATCCGGATTGTGGCCATGCCCATCCCATCCCGGCTGGGCTACACCATAGTGGCGGACGTCTTCATCCAAGTGGAGCCAGGGAGCATCCAGCAACTTGCCCAGCAGCTGGCGACCTTCGAGTGCGTGACCTACGTCGGGTGCTCGATGGGGGAAAGCGACGTCAGCGTGCAGGTGGTCGGGCGCGACAACCAGGAGGTGTATGCCTTCGTGACCGATGTCATCGGTCGGTTGCCGGCTGTACGCAAGACCACGACGGTGGTGGTTCCGCTTGTCCTGAAGGATGTCTACCAATGGCGAGTCCCGCAGGGCTCCTGCTCGGGTGACTCAGCCCGGCCGCGCCTCCACGCCGGCGAGCCTGCGACCGAATCCGAGCCTGGGCGTTAGCCGACTGGGCTGCCCGGCGGGTCTTCCCCCCCAGGCCCGGGTTCCCATCCGGACATGCGGCACCTCATGGGCGGAGGCCCAGGATCATCGAGGATCGAACTGATCTCCAACGGCTAACCGAGCGGCCCGACCGGGGCACGATCGATCCACCGAGGAGGAGAATGTCATGAGTGCGATGCCGGACCCGTCAGCGGCGGTCGAAATCCGCCAGGAGCGCAAGCGACTGCGGCGCGAGCTAACCTTGCTGCCGCTGTTCGGCCTGATCTACTTCACGGTGTGTGGAGGCTCTTTCGGGATTGAGCCGCTGATCGGCTGGTCGGGGCCAGGGCTGGCCCTGATGCTGATCGTGATCACGCCGCTCATCTTCAGCATCCCCAACATGCTGATGGTGCGCGAGCTGAACTCGATGATGCCGGTGGAGGGCGGGTACTACCATTGGATCAAGCAGGCCTTTGGGGCCTTCGCCGGTTTTCTCGCCGGTTGGATGAACTGGGTGGTGTCGTGGGTGGACGTCGCCATCTATCCCGTCCTGGCGGCGTACTACCTGGGTTTCTTCATCCCGGCGCTGCGTGTGGGTATGACCCTTGGCGGGGTCGAGCTGTCGGCCTCGTTTCTGTCCTGGGTGGTGGCCGCCATCCTGATCTGGTTGGTCACCTGGCTGCAGGTGCGCGGCGCCCGGCTGGCCGGGCTGACCACGGCCTGGATGACGATTGTGATGCTGGCGCCGCTGGTGCTGCTGACGATCGTCGGCTTCATCAACTGGATCCGCGGCGGGGTGACGATCTCGCTGCCGCTGCTGCCGGAGGGCGAGTCGCTGATCGGGGCCTTCAGCGTCGGCTTGTTTGTGGTGATGTGGAACTACATGGGTTGGGAGCTGCCGACGGCGGCCGGGGATGAGATCGTCAATCCCCGCAAGACGTACCCGCGGGCAATGGCGCTGGTGCTGGTGGCCGCCATCCTGACGTATGCCGCTCCCACAGTGGCCGGGCTGTACGGCGGCGCCGGAGCGGACGGGCGCTATCAAGCTTGGGGAATCGAGGAGTACGAGGACGGCGAAGGCGTCGGAGTTGTGCTCGCAGACTACGGGGTGACGCCGGAGCAGATGGATCTCTGGGGTATCGATCCGGCCAGCCCGGTCGGCTGGGAGTTTCCGGACATCGGGCATGCGCTGGGGGAGGTTCTGGCCGGCCCGGACAGCCCCTGGCCGCGCGTGCTGGGCGTCACGGTCACCCTGGCCGCCGTGCTTAGCATGATCGGGCTGTTCATCGGCAACAGCCTGGGGGGCTCGCGAGTGCCCTTCGCCCTGGCCGAGGACGGCATGATGCCGCGCTGGCTGGTCCACGTCCACCCGCGCTACGGCACGCCCTGGGTGGCGATCATCTTCTGCGGGGTGATCTTCAGCGTTTTCGCCCTTGGTGCCTTCGCCTTTCTGGTGGTGGTGGATGTGTTCCTGCAGACGCTGGTCATCCTGGCGGAGTTCGCTGCGCTGTGGAAGCTGCGCTTCACCCAACCCGATAGGCCGCGCCAGCGGGTTCCGGGAGGGTACATCGGCCTGTTCCTGGCAACGCTCGGCCCGACGTTCATCATCCTGCTGGCGATCTATTCCCAGGTGGCTGAGGAAGGGCTGACCTCGCTGTGGCTGGCGCTAGCGGCGATCGTCATCGGGGCGCTGCTCTACGTCCCGATCCGCCGTTACCTCAAGCCCGGAGTGCCGGATATCAACCCCTACGAGTCGGAAGGCGCGGATGCCGTTTGATCGGCGCAGAAGGAGGCCTGGATGAGAGTCCTGCTGGTCGGTGTGGGGGGCGTCGGCGAGTCAATCGCCGTGATCGCCCAGGACATGCCTTGGGTCGACAAGATCGTGCTGTGCGACATCAATATCAAACGTTGTCAGGAGGTCAAGGCGAAACTACGCCAGCCAAAGAAGTTCCCGGTAGAGCGGATCGACGCCGGCAACCGCAGCCAGATCGTCGAGCTGGCGAAGAAGCACAAGGTCGACCTGATCATGAACGCCGTCGAGCCGCTGTTCAATGAACAGATCTTCGACGCCGCCTTTCGCTACGGCTGCAGCTACATGGATATGGCCATGACGCTCTCGACGCCGCATCCGGAGCGGCCGTTCGAGAAACCGGGGGTGAAGCTGGGGGACTACCAGTTTGAGCGGGCCGAGAAGTGGGAGAAGAAGGGCCTGCTGGCGCTGCTGGGCATGGGGGTCGAACCCGGCATGGCCGACGTCTTCGCCCGCTTCGCCGAGAAACACCTGTTCGACGAGATTGACGAGGTCAACGTCCGGGACGGCGCCAACCTCGAAGTGCGAGGCTACGAGTTCGCTCCCAACTTCTCGATCTGGACGACGATCGAGGAATGCCTGAACCCGCCGGTGATTTGGGAGAAGGATCGGGGCTGGTTCACCACCGAGCCGTTCTCCGAGCCGGAGGTCTTCGAGTTCCCCGAGGGAATCGGGCCCCAGGATTGCGTCAATGTCGAGCACGAAGAAGTCCTGCTCGTGCCGCGCTGGGTCAAGTGCAAGCGGGTCACTTTCAAGTACGGGCTGGGTGAGGACTTCATCCGGGTTTTGAAGACGATCAAGATGCTCAACCTGGATAACAAGCGCCCGATCAAAGTCGGGCAGGTCCAGGTCGCACCCCGAGATGTGGTCGCCGCCTGCCTGCCCGATCCGGCGCATCTAGGGGACAGGATGTTCGGCAAGACCTGCGCCGGGACCTGGGTCAAGGGCAAGAAGGACGGCAAGCCGCGCCAAGTGTACCTCTATCAGGTGGCCGACAACGAGACCTGCATGAGGAAGTACGGGGTGCAGGCGGTGGTCTGGCAGACGGCGGTCAATCCGGTGATCGCCTGGGAGCTTCTGCAGAGCGGCGTATGGACAGGGAAGGGCGTGTTGGGTCCCGAGGCATTCGACCCGGATCCGTTCCTGGAGCGCATGCCGGTGTACGACTTCCCGTTCGGCATCCGAGAGATGTAGCCGGGCGGTACGCCGGCGCTGGAATCGTGCCCGGAGGCTCGGAGCGGCACCGGGCACAGCCCTCGCTCAGGAGGGAAGGAGCGCAGCCATGCCTCAATCACTGGATGAGGCCCTGAAGTATTCCGCGCGCTGGATCGAGATCCTGCATAAGCCAAGCCTTTCGGAGACGGAAGGCAAGGCGATCATCGAAGAGTCCAAGGCCAACTTCGCCGATTACTTCAATAAGGGTTGGCTGGACTACCGCAAGTCTGTGACCGAGGCCGGAGACTGGGCCGCCACGGAGTGGACCGGCTCCGGCGCTCTGTTCCACGATATCCTCGGACGCGAGTACATCGACTGCCTGGGCGGTTACGGGCTGCTGGCCCATGGCTGGTCACACCCCGACGTGGTGGATGCGGTCAGGGCGCAGCTCACCCTGCGCACGCCGATGCCGAGCCAGGAACTCATCGACCCGCTGCGCGGGGCATTGGCACGCCTGATGGCCGACATCACCCCGGGCGATATCCGCTACAGCTTCTTCTGCGCCAGCGGCACGGAGGCCATGGAGGGCACGATCAAGCTGGCCAAGATGTACACCCGCAAGAGCGGCTTCATCGCCGCCCTCAAGGGTTTCCACGGGAAGACGATGGGCTCGTTGAGCATGATGGGCAAGGCGGAATATCGCTCGCCGCCCGGCGTGCTGTACGGCGGCCCGGTCTACCACGTGCCCTTTGGCAGCGCCGATGCCGTTGAACAGCAGCTCGACATCTGCCAGAAGGTCGGGATCGACATCGCCGCCGTGCTGATGGAGCCCATCCAGGGCGAGGCCGGCGCCATCGTGCCGCCGGATGACTTCTGGCCGCGGGTGCGTGAGCTTACCAGGCACTACGGCGTGCTGCTGATCGCCGACGAGGTCCAGACCGGCCTGGGGCGCACCGGCAAGATGTGGGGGTTGGACCACTGGGGCGTGGTGCCCGACATCCTGGGCGTGGCCAAGGCGCTGGGCGGCGGGGTGATGCCGGTCAGCGCTTTCTGCTCGACGGAGGAGATCTGGCAGGTGATGATGCATCCTAACCCGTTCATTCACACCACGACGACGGGTGGGAATCCCCTGGCGTGCAGCGCGGCCATCGCTTCGATCCACGTCGTGTTACGCGATCGGCTGTGGGAGCAGGCGGCAGCCAAGGGCGAATACCTGATACCCAAGCTGATCGAGCTGGCGGGGAAGTACCCACAGATCTACGACCCGCACTACGGGGCCAACGGCATCACCGGCAAAGGTCTGCTGATCGGCATGCATTTCCGGGACCCCGAGATCGGCTACAAGGTCGCCGCCGGGCTCTTCAAGCGCGGCGTGCTGGTGGCCGGGACGCTGACCAGCTCCCACACGGTGCGCATCGAGCCGCCGCTGGTGATCGGCTACGATCTCCTGGATGAGGTGCTGAACCGGCTGACGGACACACTGGCCGATGTGAGCAAAACGCTGTAGACGCCGTCCGGCGCCAGGCGCTGCCGGAGAAAGTGCCAGCCGGCAGTCATGAGGAGGGCGCACTGGCGGCGCTCGCCGGGCAGCGGCGATGAGTCCGTCGGCAGCCTGGCGCCGATATGAATCGGTAGGGGAGGTCTCCGTGTCCGACTCGGTTGAACGCCCGCCTTTGAGCGCCGAGGAGATCGTCCGCCTCAACAAGCAGTACTCCTTCTTCTCGTGGTCGGCGCAGAACGCCGTCGATCCGATTGCGGTGGCGGGCGGTGAGGGAATCACCTTCTGGGACGCCAACGGCAGGCGCTACCTGGACTTCTCTTCGCAATTGATGAATCTGAACATCGGGTATCAGCATCCCAAGGTGGTGGCAGCGATCCAGGCCCAGGCGGCCAAGCTGTGTGCCGCTCATCCCAGTGCGGCCCATGAACCCAAAGCCCGGCTGGCGCAGCGGATCGCCGAGGTCACCCCCGGCGACTTGAACAAGGTGTTCTTCACGCTGGGCGGCGCTGAGGCCAACGAGAACGCCATCAAGTTCGCCCGGCTGTACACCGGCCGCCACAAGATCTTCGCCCGCTACGTCTCGTACCACGGCGCGACCTATGGCGCCATCACCCTCAGCGGCGATTACCGTCGGCCGCCGGTCGAACCCGGCATCCCCGGCGTGGTGCACTG
>JALHUE010000429.1 GCA_022866145.1 Anaerolineales bacterium
CATCCGGCGCAATCCAGGATCACCCTGGAAGCGCTCGGGGCGCAATGGGCATACGGCACGGGAGCGAGCGCAAGCTAGACAGTCACCTCGTCTGGCACGACCGGCTTGTCCTTGGCCTTGAACACCATGCCAGGCACGTCGAAGCTGGGCCCCGAGTCCTCCAGCTGCTCGGAGTACTCCTTGATGGCCTGATCCCGGACCTTCTTGGTCACGGAGTACACCCAGGCCTCGTCCAGTTCATGCTGCACATCCGGCCAAGGGTAGTGGGCTGCGCCATACCCAAGACGCCGATTCGCCAGCCATTGTAGCTCTCATGCGTGGACCCGAATCCCTTCTGGCCGGGGAGTCTCGAAGGCATAGCAAGCCTTGCAGTAGAAGAGCGCGGCGCCCAGGCGGCCACCCCGATCGAACGTCATCGTGGGATGGCTGATGTTGATGTCTGCATTCATCAAGCGGCCATGGACCCGGCCGGCCAGCCTGGCGTCAATCATCCCGATCAAGACGTAGGGATCCTTGATGCGCTTGCGGTGCCACTCGAGCAGCTCTTCATCAACCCCGGCGCGACGATATCAGAGAAGTCATGCCCGACAACCATGACGTTCCGGGCATTCTGCATTCGAAGCTCAGCTGCTTCTAATTTCGCCGCACGAATCTGCATCTCCTCGCCGGTCTGGAGCTTCATGGTCGCGGCGGCCCACGGCTTCTTGTCCATCGGGCAGCTCTGGAGCAACGGTTCGATATCGCGACCGTTGAGGGTCTACACTTCGCGGGAAACTGGTCCTGGCGGTTCTAACCGAATGCCTTGAATCTCGTTCTGGAAGAACCCTTGAGCGATCGTCAAGTATATTCAATATGGCCTGACGAATCAAGGTGACGCACTGACCTTCGGCCTCCGGCAGCATTGTTGGTGAGGGAACATTCCGGCATGACGGAGTCGACAAAACGCGGTCCGAAGGTCGCTTGGTTGTTGCCGCATCGTTGCGTGTCGCCCGGCCCCGACAAGAGGTCAAGGGTCTGGGTCCGCTAGACAGCTGGAAACATGCAGGTCCTCCCATGCAAGCTGGGGAAAGAGGCGAGCAAGGGTCTTCCTCACCCATTGCAAGGGACTCTGTCCCTTGGTTGGGATTGGCGCGACCTTAGAGCGGAAACGAGGACACCTGCTCGCTTGTCGGTGATTGCAGCGCAAAGGAGTGGGTCCCGACGATGCCCGGTGGACCCAAGCACTTGAGGGCTACTCATGTCGGGCCAACCGAAATGTGAATACGGCTCTTGACCATTCCGCTTCTCGGGCGGTCTTGGACGTCGCGTGGGGGCACGACGTCGCAGGCCCTTGGCCCAGATGCGCTATGTCTTGACGCCGCGACGCGTGAACTGGCTCACAAACATGCGACTTGAGATTCACCCAAGCTGCGCACGGTCCACCTGGACGGTGGTGCTACAACTCAACCGAGGGCCGAGTTCAACCATAGATGACCGATTGTGCTAGTATTCGCCATTGTTCGCGTCCATCTGCCAGACTGCAAGGCGCCGTCTGCCTCGACGCATGGTCGGAGGGCCAAGGAATCTGCCTTGGACTCGTCAAGACAGCCCATCGTCATGCACACAGCGCAGGGGTGAGGCTGCTCGCGGGCAGGTGAGGGCTGAGGTGTCTCCGGGTTGCACCAGGGCGCTCCCCCCCGTGAACCACAGACGCCGGTGGGCGGCGGCATCATCCGCCCGGGGGTCTCGATACGAGCGCCAGTGCACAATCCAAGACATGCGGATTCGACAGCACCCAGGTCGAGACGTCCGCTTTCCCGACGTCGAGGCGAGCGGTGACGAGGAAGAACGGGAGAGGTGGATCGACCCCTGGCCAGAGCATGCCGGGGTTGTCTCTGCGGGCGTCCGCGATCTTCATCGACAGATTGCTGAGCGTGCACATTCAGACCGAAGCGGAGTCAACATGAGGAAGGCATCCCTTTCCCTACAACAGCTACCGCAGGCGAACTTGCCTGCGGCAGGTGTGGCAATCGGGGCGCCCGAACTCCCCTCCCTTGAGTTCTTGCGCTCACTGTCCGATGAGCTAGGTCTGTCTATGAGCGACTCGGACCTGGAAGCCTACCGTGAGTTGATGCGTGGTCCCCTACTGTCTTTCGAGGTGGTGGCCGCGGCAGATCAGCCAACACTCGCGGTCCGCTACCCTCGTGAAGACGTCAGGCCGCCAAGACCGGAAGAGA
>JALHUE010000430.1 GCA_022866145.1 Anaerolineales bacterium
GGCCTGTCAGGGGGACCCTTCCTGGCAACCTCCCGCCGCCAGCTGGCGGCGCGTTACCCGGACATGCCGCGCCCCGAGCACAACGCCCTTCAGGACGCCCTGGATCAGGCCGAGCTGCTGCGCAGGATGATGGCAGCCCGCAGCCGCCTGCCGGCAGCCGACCCCTTGGTGCCGAGCCTGGCCGAGGCCTGGCAGCCCGACGGTTCGTACATCCTTCGCTCTGGAGATCCGCATGAGTGACACGACTGACCCCCAACGCGATCTGATGCGCATCATCGAATCCGCTCGCAGGTTGGGCGTCGAGCTTGATGAGCAGGAAGCCGTCAACTGGTTGACGGCCATGGCAGCCGACAACTCCGGCGGCGATGTCACTTTCGATGTCCGCACCGGCGTCTTCGGCCATCGGGTAAGCATGATGGACTTCTCTCCGCAGGACCTCGAACATTTCCGCCGCATCGGACGCCTGGTGGAATTCCAAGACGAGCCAGGTATCGTCGAAACCGCACTCGCTCTTTCGGGCTCGGCGGCCCAATCCAAGATCCAGAGCTATCCGGGCGACTGCGACTACTTCGAGCGGGTCAACATCCTCGCCGCAACCCGGCAGCAGGCCTGCCAAATCCTATCCCGACTCATGCGCGACAAAGCCCTGGCGATGGCCTCCGGCCCCGGCTACCAGCTGATCGAGGTCAAGTTCGGCGCCTTCCCCGCAGACCTCATTCGTGCCGGCAAGGCCGTCCGCTCAGGCTCGCCGATCGCCTGGACCCCGGCCGAGATCCGGCAGGGCTGGCTGCAGGCGGCAACCGCGGAAGGAACGCCCGTCCAGGTTCGATGGGAGGAGGTGGCCTCGGATCCCGGCTGGTGCAAACTCGATTGGGTGGTCACCGACTCGCTGCGCCACCAGCTGGCCAACGCCAGCAACATGCTGGACGTGACCTGGCAGGCGCCGGACGGGAGCATCACACCCCTCGATGGCTACCTGGATCCCTACTTCCAGGAGGTGTACCTGGAAGCAAGCTCGGTGCCGATCTTCTCCAAGCTCGCCCGCCACGTCTCCAGCGATGCGCTTGACGAATATGTGGCTCAGCTTGAAGGCGAGGTCAACAAGTATCTGACCAAGGACGTGAACTATGGGAAGGCCGCTAAGCGCATGTACAACATCTTCCGCCTGACCGGGCGCTACGAGGAGGCGGCGTTTCTGCGAGAACTGTTCGACGAACCGGCGACGCTGCTGTATCAGGTCTGGTCCCTGGTGCGGACCATCGACGATGCGCTGCTCCCCGGGTCCGAGATCACCCAGCAGGAGTTGGTGGCCTTCGCCGATCAGTTGATCCGTCGAGTGATGGATGTCTTGGAGGGCGAGATGGAGGAGGAGATCGTGCGCCGGTTGCAGCGGCTGCGAGAGATCCTCGCCAGCCAGCTCGAGCGGGAGGTCTGGGCGCTTGAGGTGGAAGCCGCCCGCGCCCAGGCCATCAACACCGTCAACAACTTCTTCCACCAACGCCTGACTGCTCTGCCCTCGATCCAACTGTATATGGATGGGTTCCAGGACTAGCCATCGATGGGAGGCTTGGTCGAGCAGGCGGGCGGTCCCACCCTATCCGCGGCTGAGGGTCTGGCGAGAGCCCGCAGCGCCTGGGAAGCCAGCATGCTGGAATCGCTCGACCGTCTGAGGCCGGCGCTGCAGGCGCGTCAGCCAAGCCGGTTGGCCGAGCTGAGCGGGGGAACCTATGCCAAGGGCCAGGTTGGCCTGACCTACTGGGGACGGCCTGTGACGATCTCGTTCCCAGCGCTGCAGGCGACCTACCCCGAGGGCGGCCAGGCACTGCCGACCTTCGATCTTGCCATGTTGCTCTTCTACCTGAGTTCAGCGGACGGTGAGCCTCGGGCTGGGAAATGGATCAGCTACCGGGAGCTTCCTGGAGGTCTGTTCTACCACCAGGCGTTCCAGGGGTATTCCGGCGATCGACTGGCCCACGCCTTTGGCGCCAGCCCGCAGGCCTTCACCCACGCGGCTCTGGCGCTGGGAGGGACCTCCCTTCCGGAGCTGGCCACCGCAGCCTACGCCTTCGATCCGCTGCCGGGGATCCGCCTGGCGGCCATCCTATGGCTCGGCGATCAGGAGTTTCCCGCCAAGGCTTCGATCCTGTTCGACGCCGCGGCACCGCACTACCTGCCGACCGACGGTCTTGCCCTGCTGGGTGCCGGGCTGACTGGCCGCATCCTCAAGGCCGACGCC
>JALHUE010000431.1 GCA_022866145.1 Anaerolineales bacterium
CTCCCGGGTTCCGTGACTTCTGCTTGGTTCTCGCACAGGGAGAGTCGTGGGGAGAGCGAGCGCAACGCGGCCGCGCGCCCACACTTGTCACCCGGTCCTGCCTCAGCAGGCGGGACAGGCCGATCCTCTAAGCGGTAGGCCGCTCCCGAAAGAGTCGACTTGATTCGCAAGAGGCTTGCGATGGTCTGCCTCGCCAAGGGAGAGAGATACGCGCCTTGGAACAGGCCCCCTATTGAAGAGGGGCGCCGGCCTCCCGGGAAGCGAATGTGGATGCTGCGGACCCTGACCCGACCACGTCTTCACAAGCGTAAAGGAGTTGTGCCGGAAATCGGCAGGTCTCTTGGTTTCTCCGGTGACACGACTAGCTCAGGAAGCGACCCTGGGACTCGAACCGACGTCTCGAGATATTTCAGGGCCTTCGGGCGACCCGATCGAGCTGGATGCAGAGGGAACAAGCCGACCCCCGACCTGACCAAGGCCAGCGTCACTCCCATGCTTGGCAATTCAGAATGGCGGGACCTGCACTGCCCAGGCAGGACCGCACCTCTTGACCTCGCAGCTGACCAAGGGAATTACCTGCAAGGACAGACGTGGGCGCGGGGGACTCGAAGCCTCGAGCTCACGGATGTGAACTGTGCGCTTTGACCAGTTGAGCTACGCGCCCATGAGCTCCCTATTGTGGCAGTCGGGGGAGAGGTCGGCAAGGCGAATGGAATGCGGCTACCCTCGCTGAGGGGGAGTGTCCCCGAACCGTCAGCCCGCGAATGGGCTGGTCCTTGCGCCGGCCTCATCCACCTGTCGCTCGGCAGTCTGGGCGTGCTGCTGCGTCGTCCGGATCGAGCGGTGGTTCAGGAACCGCTGGACCTGGTCAAGGGCTACACCCTCATGAGCATCTGGGTGGCTCGCCAATGCCGGGAACCGTGGGCGTGGATCTGGGATAGCCTCTGGGAGACGGCGGCATCCCGAACGCGGCCCGAGTTGGATTGCAGCTGACGGCGAAGTTCGTACCCCCATCCCCGTGATCTCCTCCACTGGGGGGCACCCAGCTGCAGGTCTACCATAGACGATAAGAATAGGCGGAATAGCGTGGCGGGACCCCTGGCGCCGGCCGCGTCGGGATAGCCGCCTGCCCGACCCCATTCCGGAAAGGCGCTCATGGCGATAGCCAGCTTTGACCCGAACATCTCCGGAGGCGCGCAGGCTCCCGACGGCGTACTGGTCATTGGCGGCGGCGTGGGCGGCATGCGGGCTGCCCTCGACCTAGCCGAAGCCGGGATCCATGCTTACCTGATGGAGACCAGCCCGGCGTTGGGCGGCCGCGTCGCCCAGCTCGGCTTCATGTTTCCAACGCACGACTGCGTCCTGTGCCGCGGCACGCCCGATCACGGCTTCGGCTGCACCCGGCCTTCGATCAGCCCGGCCCTGCTCGACCACAACCGGCACCCGAACATCACCATCCTGACCTCGACCGATGTGTTGGAGTGCCAGGGGCAAGCCGGAGACTTCCAACTCCGCCTCAGGCAGCAGCCGGCGTTCGTCGATGCCTCCCGGTGCATCAACTGCGGTCGGTGCGCCGATGTCTGTCCCGAAATCCGCCCCAGCGGATTCCAGCTCGGGTTGAGCACGCGCAAGGCTATCGACAAGTCCGCTCCCCGCTCGATCCCCGATGCTTACTACCTGCTGACCAAGACCAACGCCTGCGACGACTGCCGCAAGTGCGTCGAGATCTGTCCAACCCAGGCTGTCAGCCTGGAGGCAGAGCCCCTCGAATTCGACATTCATGTTGGCGCCATCATCTTGGCCATGGGCTTCGAACCGTTCAACCCCAGCCTGATGCCCGAGCTCGGATATGGGCGCATCCGGAATGTGATTACGTCGATGCAGTATGAGCGGCTGGCGTCTCGTTCCGGTCCGACCGAAGGCGTTGTCCGCCGCCTGTCGGACGGGGCGGCGCCTAAGCGCATCGCCTGGCTGCAATGCGTCGGCTCGCGCGATCAGCGCAATCCGTACTGCTCGTCGATCTGCTGCATGTATGCCACCAAAGAGGCGATGCTCGCCAAGCAGCGCAACCCGGATGTCGAATGCCATATCTTCACCATGGACGAGCGGGCCTTCAACAAAGAGTACAACCAGTACTATCTGCAGGCGCGACAGGATTACGGCATCCATTACACCCGCTGCCGGATTTCCGGCGTCGATGAAGACCCGCATACCGGCGAGATCATCCTGCGGTACCCGGTCGGCCGCGAGCACGATGACCAGCTTCCCGGACAGGGGCCGATCCGGGTGGAGCGCTTCGATCTGCTGGTGCTGGCGGTGGGCATTCGTCCCCCGGCCAAATCGATCGAGATTGCCCGCCTGCTCGGCGTCGAGCTCAATGCCTACGGCTTCTGTGAGACCGACAAGTTTGCGCCGCTGGACTCCTCCCGCCCGGGCGTGTTCGTTTGTGGCGCCTTTGCCAGCCCCAAGGAAATCGCCGAGACCATCCTGGACGCCTCGGGCGCGGCCGCTGAGGCGATGCACCTTCTGCACGACCAGCTCGGCCAGCGCGCCTTCAGCCGGACCCATCCGTTCATCAGCAGCGCCTTGCCCGCCGACGCTCGGGCTGAGGCCGCTCCCAGGGGTGACGGGATCGGCGTGGCGTTGTGCGAGTGCGCCGGAGAGATCGGCCACACCATCGACCTGAAGACCGTGGCCGAGTACGCCAGGCAGCTGCCGGGGGTTGAGCGGGTCGAGGTCCTGCCGCTGGCCTGTTTCGCCGAAGGCGAGGCCCGCATCCACGAAATGCTACGGGACTCTTCCACCGGGCGAGTGGTGATCGGCGCCTGCACTCCGCGAACCCACGAGTCGCTTTTCCAGCGCTGGGTAAGCCAGGACGGAATCAACCCGTACCTGGCCGAGCTGGTCAACCTGCGCGAGCAGTGCGCCTGGGTGCATGCCGGCGACCCGGTCGGGGCCACCCGCAAGGCCTGCGAGCTGATCCGCCTCGGCGTCGAGCACGTCCGCCTGGCGGAACCGATTGAGAAATCCGAACGCCTGCCCAAGCGGCAGGCGCTGGTGATCGGGGGCGGCGTGAGCGGCATGACCGCCGCCCTGGCCATCGCCGATGCCGGCTACCAGGTGCACCTGGTCGAGCAGAGTGAAATGCTCGGGGGCAACTTGCACCACGTATACTACGTCGCTGAGGGCGTCAACCCACAACGACTGCAGCGCGATCTGGTCAATCGCGTCGTCGGTCACAACCGGATCAACCTGTACCTGCGCAGCCAGGTTGTGTCCCACTCCGGCAGTGTCGGCGACTTCCGCGCTCGCCTACGAACCGAGGTCGGACCGGGGCAACACCAGGACACCGAGATTGGCCACAGCGTTACCATCCTGGCCACCGGCGGCATCGAGGCTTCCAGCCGACATTACCTGCTGGACAAGGACCCACGCCTCGTGCGACAGTCGCAGCTGGAGGAGATCCTGGCGCACAATCCGGAGCGGGCAACGCGCCTGAAATCTGTGGTGATGATCCAATGTGTCCCGGCGGACAACGGCGTGGAGTACTGCTCACGCATCTGCTGCACCAACACCATCAAGAACGCTATCCGGTTGAAGATGCTCAACCCGGATTGCCAGGTCGTTGTCCTGTACAAGAACATCATCACCTACGGCTTCCGCGAGCAGTACTACGTCGAGGCCCGCCGCCGCGGC
>JALHUE010000432.1 GCA_022866145.1 Anaerolineales bacterium
GACCACGCTGGCCTATGGGGTGGTGCGCCTGCGCAACGGGACCGAGGAGCTGGCCTTCACGGTCGCCGGCGGCGTGATGGAGGTTCGCCCGGAGACCGTGATCGTGCTGGCGGACGTCGGCGAAAACGTGGCCGAGATCGATTTTGCCAGGGCCGAAGCCGCTCGGGCTCGGGCCGAGGCGATGCTCAAGCGAGGTCCGCCGCCCGACACCGACGAATACCTGGCGCTGGAAGCGGCGCTGCGCCGCTCCAAACTTCGTCTGGATGCCGCCCGCCGCTACGGCAAGGGCAGGAAGCCGGGGTTCCCCCGAACCGGCTCCGGCGAAGGAGTGTAGCCCATGCCCCTCTTCGGGCGCGACCTGGGCATCGACCTCGGCACGACCAACACCCTGATCTGCGAAGGCAACGACATCGTTCTTCACGAGCCGACGGTGGTCGCCATCGACGTCGACGAACTGAAGATCGTCGAGGTCGGGCAGGCGGCGCGTGAGATGGATGGGCGCGTCCCCGACATCATTCAGGTGATGCGCCCGCTGCGGGACGGCGTGATTGCCGACTTCGAGGTGACCCAGCGAATGCTGGGCCACTTCATCGAGAAGGCCTGCGGTCCGGCACGGCTATTCAAGCCCCGGGTGATGATGACCGTGCCCTACGGGGTGACGAGCGTTGAGAGCCGGGCGGTGCATGAGGCGGCGCTGCAGGCCGGATGCCGGGACGTGCATCTGATCCAGCAGCCGCTGGCGGCCGCCATCGGAGTCGGGCTGCCGATTGCCACGCCCTCCGGCAACATGGTCGTCAACCTGGGCGGCGGGGTGACCCAGGCCGTGGTGGTGGCGATGAGCGGGATTGTCGCCGCCGGCGCGATCCGCATCGGCGGCGGCCGCCTCGATGAAGCGATCGTCGGTTACGTGCGCAAGAAGTATGGCTTGATCATAGGCAGCCGTACTGCCGAGGATACGAAGATCCGCATCGGGGCTGCCATCCCCCAGGGCGAGGAACGAACGGTTGAGATCCAGGGACAGGACCAGGTCACCGGCCTGCCGCGCCCGATCACCCTGACCACGGGTGAGATCGTCGAAGCCCTGCAGGAGACGCTCCAGCTCCAGATCACCGCCATCCGCAATGTGCTCGAGCGCACCCCCCCGGAGCTAGCCTCGGACATCATCGACCGCGGCATGGTGATCTGTGGCGGCGGCTCACTCCTGCGCGGCCTGGACAAGTGGCTGACCCGCGAGACCGGCGTCCCGGCTTACCTGGCCGAGGAGCCCGTGGCCTGCACCGCCAAGGGCGCCGCCCGCGCCCTGGGCATGCTCGAGCGCCTGAAGCGGCACCTTCCGCCGGTCTAGCCCCCTCATCCCCTACTTTGCACAGGTGGTGCGGTTCTGCCGGCAAGACGGGCAGGCAGCCCGTTCTCTCATGCCGGTGAATGTCGGGTGTCTTCGCCGCGCACGCGAGGGGGCAGTGGGCGGCGCGGGTCGAGGGGTGCTGGTGGCCGTGTACGCCGAAGTGCGTCTAGTCGGGAGCGAAGTAGAATGTCATGTGCTGCAAATGCAGGACCGGATCAGTGTACCGGACCTGCACCCCGGCCGGCACGGAGATCGAGGTTGGGGCGTAGCACAGGATGCCGCGCACCCCGCAGGCCACCAATCGGTCGGTTACGTCCTGGGCGGCGGCGGCCGGCACGGCCAGCATGGCGAGGCGGATCCCCCGCCCTTGGACTTCCTGCTCGAGGCGGGCCATGTCCTGAGTGACTAACGTCCCGACCGACTGCCCGATCTTCTGCGCATCGCTCTCGAAGGCGACCACGATGCGGAACCCACGATCGACAAAGCCCCCGTAGTTGGCAATAGCCCGGCCCAGATCGCCGACCCCGATCAGGGCAACATTCCAGACGCGTTCGACCTGGAGTATGCGCCGCAGCTGGGCGATCAGGAAGGCAACGTTGTATCCCGTGCCCTGCTTGCCGAACTCGCCGAACTGCGAGAGGTCCTTGCGGATCTGGGCCGAGGAGATTCCCAGGAGGGTCCCCAGGTCCTGGGAGGATGTGACTTCCTTGCCGGCCTCTTGCATGCGCGACAGCGCCCGGAGGTAGAGCGGCAATCTTCCAACAATAATGTCCGGGACTCTCCCCTGAACCATACCGGGCTCCTCACCAGCACAAGCGTTGGGGAACTCTAGCACATTGGCAGGCGGCCTGCAATCGGCGCAGGCGCTGCGGCCTTGGGTATAATTCCCCGGGTCCCTCTTCCCCACAGGTGAGTCGTGTTCCTTGATGAGGTGCAGGTCGAAGTGACCTCCGGCCGAGGGGGTGACGGCGCGGTACATTTCCGACGCGAGAAGTACGTCCCGCGTGGAGGTCCCGACGGCGGCAACGGGGGAAAAGGCGGGGATGTGGTCTTCGAGGCCAGCTCGATCCTCTCCACCCTGTCTGCCTTTCGCCGCCGTCCTTCCCTGACCGCCCAAGATGGACGCCCGGGCGGCCGGGGAGACCGCACCGGCCGGTCGGGGGAGGATCTGATGCTCCAGGTTCCCCTCGGAACGCTCGTGCGAGACGCACTGACCGGGGATCTGCTGGGAGACCTGGTGTCGTCGGGCGACAGGCTCGTGGTGTGCCAGGGAGGGCGGGGTGGACGCGGCAACGCTCGCTTCGCCAACCCCAGCAACCAGGCGCCGCGCCTGGCCGAGAAGGGTGAGCCCGCCCGCATTCGCGGCTTGCAGTTGGAGCTGCGCCTGATCGCCGACGTCGGGATCATCGGCGCTCCCAACGCCGGCAAGTCCACGCTGCTTTCCGTCCTCACCCGTGCCCGCCCCAAGATCGGCGAATACCCCTTTACCACGCTGGAGCCCAACCTCGGGGTGTACGAATTCGAGGACGGCTCGAGCCTGGTGCTGGCAGATATCCCCGGGCTGATCGAAGGCGCCCATGCCGGGGCGGGGCTGGGGGACGCCTTCCTACGCCACATTCAGCGCACCCGCCTGCTCATCCATCTTCTGGATGGGACGGCGGTCGACCCGCTGGCCGACTACTCGCAGATCAACGCCGAACTCGCATTGTTCGACGAACACCTCTCGCACAAGCCGCAGGTAGTGGCGGTCAACAAGATCGATATGCCGGAGGTTCGGGAGCGTTGGCCGGCGCTGGAGGAGAGGCTGCGCTCGATGGGCGTCACGCCCCGAGCCGTCTCTGCGGTGGCCCGGTCGGGATTACGCGAGCTCGTCAACGAAGTCCGCCGGCTGGCGGAGATCACCCCGCTGCCGCGGCCGCCAGCGGGCTTGCCCGTCTACCGGCGCCAAGCCCGCCTGGATGACTTCTCCGTGCAGCCCGAGGGCCCAAGGGCGTGGCGCGTGGCGGGTGAACCTCTCGAACGCGCCGCCGCCATGACCTACTGGGAGCTCGAGGAGTCGGTGCGCCGCTTCCAGCGTCTGCTGGCCCGCCTCGGCGTTGAGGATGCCTTGCGCTCCGCCGGTGCCCAGCCCGGCGACAGCGTGCGCATCGCGGAGCATGAGTTCGAGTGGCAAGACTGGTAGGCGTTCTGGGCGGCACCTTCGATCCGCCGCACTATGGCCACCTGCGCCTCGCCGGCGAGGCACGGCGCATGCTGCTGCTTGACAAGGTGCTGTGGGTGGTCACCGCCGTGCCGCCTCATAAGCCCCTTGCGCCGGTGGCCTCGATCGACACCCGCCTCCAACTGGTGAGGGCGGCATTGAAGGACGAGCAGGGCTTCGAGCTGTCGTTGGCGGACGTCGAACGGCCTGCGCCCCACTATGCGGCGGGCACGATGGAGTGGCTTCGGCAGAGAGACCCCGCCGCGCAGTTCGCCTACATCATGGGCTCTGACAGCCTGATCGACCTTCCCACCTGGCATGATCCGGCGGGCTTCCTGGCCCTGTGTTGGCGCCTGGCGGTCCTTCAACGCCCGGGCCCGAAGCCGGACCTGGCAACCCTGGAGGAGGCCCTGCCCGGGCTGGGGGAGAAGGTCGTTTGGGTGGAGGCGACGCTGGTCGATGTCTCCGCCAGCGAGATTCGGCGGCGGGTGAAGCAAGACCTGCCCTACAAGCATCTGATGCCGCCTGGCGTTGCCAAGATCATTGAGGATCTGGGTCTGTACCGATGAGGATGCTCACCGACATCTCTTTCGTGGCCGTTGCCTTGGCCCACCTGGCGGTTGACATCCTGAACGCCCAGCGCGGTCTGCTGCTGGCTGCCTGGAGCATACCGCTGGGCCTGACCAACGCCGCCATCGGCTTGGTCAGCATGCTGTACAGCTTCGCCGCCTCGCTCTCCCAGCCGGCGTTCGGCGCTATTGCCGACCGCACCGGCCCGCGCCGTCTCGCCGTCGGGGGCGTCGTTTGGATGGCGACCTGCTTCGGGCTGGCCCTGGTGGTCCAGGGTAACTGGGCGCTGGCACTGCTCATCCTCTCGGCGCTGGGCTCGGCGGCCTTCCACCCTGCAGGGACGATGGAATCCTCCGAGATCGGAAAGGTGCACTACGGCGGCGAGGTGATGACTGCGGCCAGCCTGTTCTTTCTCTTCGGGCAAGCAGGCTATTCTGTTGGCCCAGTTATCGGCGGGGTCCTCATCGGGGAATGGGGGCCAATCGGCCTGCTGCTGCTGGTCCCGGTTGCACTGTCCTCGGGCGTGTTCGCCGCCAACCACTTCCAGGTGGCCAAACCCGCGCCGCGCCAAGAGGGACAACCCATTCTGCGCTTCGATACTTCCTTGCGTTGGACGGCCCTGACGGCGTTCATCCTGGTGGTTGCCTTCGGCTCCTGGTCCCAGACCAACATGATCACGTTCTTGCCCAAGTACTACAGCGACGCCGGCTTCAGCGCGGCATCCTATGGCCTGATCGCGGCGCTGTTCATGGGCGCTTCAGCCGTGGCGGGTGTGGCTGGAGGCAGGCTGGGGGACCGCCTCGGCGGACGGATGGTGACGGTGTGGTCGCTGGTGCTGGGGGCGCTGCCCCTGGCGTTGTACCCTCGGCTCGGATTGACTCCCTGGGCTTACTTGCTGGCGCCGCTGGCCGGCGGGCTGACCGGGTTTTCCCACACCATCCTGGTCGTCCAGGCGCAAAGCATGATGCCGGGAAGCTCGGGCGCCGCCTCGGGATTGATCCTCGGCTTCATGTTCGCCAGCGGGGCAGTTGGCACCTTGATCAGCGGCATACAGGCCGACCGAAGCGGGTTCGATGCCATGTTCCTGACGACGGCGGCCATCACGCTGATGGCTGGCATCCTTGCGCTGGCGATCCCGCGCGACCTGGCCTCGGTGCCGGCGGGACCCGCCGAAGAACCCCTTCCGATTGCGCATCCGGCGGGCTGATACTCAATCCGTGGCGGGCGGGAATGGAACAGGAAGGGCCGCGCCGCCCGCTCGGTGCCAGGGGGAGCCAGCCACTGCGCCGGTGGGAAATGGGGTGAGCCGGTGATGCGAGAGGCTCGCTTGCGATGGTCCAATCCACAGCACGGCCGGCCCCTCGTCCGTGCCGTCGGCGCGATCGGTCAGGACCTCTCGACGATCTGTGGACCGGGTGACGAGCAACTGATCCCTGAACCGCGGTGCGCCGCCTCAATCGGCCTACGGGAGAGCGGGTGCCGTCGGGTCAATGGGGGTAGAGGTAGATTGTGCCGTCCGCGGTATCCAGGTAGACGTCAAGCCCGGCGGTCAAAGCCTCCAGCCGCTCATCGGCACGCTCGCCGTACAGGCC
Organism: Anaerolineales bacterium; assembly: GCA_022866145.1. Taxonomy (NCBI): domain Bacteria; kingdom Bacillati; phylum Chloroflexota; class Anaerolineae; order Anaerolineales; species Anaerolineales bacterium. Next base: position 5,708 of record JALHUE010000432.1, read on the forward strand.
CATGAACTGACCACGTGAACTATCGAAGAGGACGAGGGCTGCGCCCTGCTCGCGAAAGAGCCGCTCAACAGGGTCCTGTCGATCCTCGCCGAACCTCTGGAAGGCAGCCTGCTCCTGACGGTTCACCAGTTCGGGGATGTCATAGGCCGGGTGAAGGGCGAGGAGCAGCAAGGCAGCGCTGTCGTTGCTGATCAGCGCCGTTTGTTCCGGCAGGGTGCGGGCAGCTTGGATGGTGGGGGATGTCCGCCATGACCGCGAGGTGTAGCCCGAGCCCTCAAGCCGCATCTGCTGCAGGTACTCCACATCAGAACGGACCGACCCGAAGGCGGTAACAGCCACAAACAGCCACGGAACGAATCGGACGAAGGACACCCTTGGATGTCTCTCCGCAACCAGGAGCCAGACGGAGATGGCAGACACCCAGGCCGGTAGGATAGCTGGCGAGAGCATCCGCGCATTGATGTCGGGCTGCGGCCTC
>JALHUE010000433.1 GCA_022866145.1 Anaerolineales bacterium
CGATGCCGACGCCTTCCGTTCGTATTGGGCCGAACACGACTTGCCCTTCGTGGGCCTGCCTGACCCGGAGCACCGCGTGCTCCGGCTGTTCGGTCAGCAGGTCAACCTGTTCAGGCTCGGGCGGATGCCGGCCCAGGTGATTGTCGACTCCCAGGGCATCGCCCGCTATGCACACTATGGCCACGCCATGTCGGACATCCCGGAGAATTCCGAGATCCTCCAGATCCTCGGAGAGCTTGGGCAGGGCGTCTTGGCCCGGGCCGATTCTAGGTGACAGCGCCGGCTGCCCGGTCGCTCAGACGGGGGCCCCTACCGGCTTGGCAACCCGACAGCTTGACGGCAGACCCGCCGACCTGTAAAATCGCCTAAGTTGCTCGGATTTTGGAGTGGGGTGACCATGAGAGCACGTCGTGCCGCAGTTTGGGTGATTTCGCTGGGGTTTGGCCTGGCGATTTGTGCCGGGGTCATCCTGGCCTTCAACACCACCCTGGACAAGTTCTCCGTCAGCAATGCGTTGCTGGTCTGCCTGGCCTTCGCCAGCCTGGCGTTCATCTGGCTGGACTACTTCCTCAAGACCCAATACCTGAAGGGCTAGAGAGCGGCCTGCGGGGCGAGGCGCTCCTGGCCGGCGGGCGCGGTCCGCTAGACAAGGTCCGCCATCCGCGTCTGGAGGCTCAGGCCCTGCCGGCGAACCAGCTTCCCGCTAGCCGACAATATCGGCGATATAGCGGATCAACTCATCCGAGTCGATGTCTTTGAGCAGATAGGCAGCGGCCCCCGCCCGGTGGGCGGCATCCTTTTCCCACTCTGTGGGATACGACGTCAGGACGATCACCTGAGGCGGGTCGGGCAGATGCGCTAATTGGCGCAGCAGTTCGATTCCCATGCCATCCGTGCGCTTGATTTCCAGCAGGACGACATCGGGATGATCGTTGGTCGCAGCCTCGATCACACGCTCAACTTCGCCGGAGTGGCCGAGGATGGCGATCCCCTGGGCGCGCCCCAGCCGCTCGGCCAGGGCTCCCCTGACGGGCTCATGTTCGTCGACGATGTAGACCACAGCCGAATTCACGCCAGGCCATCCCCCGGCAACCTTCAGTATAGGCAGGCGTTTGCCAGGGCTGAAGTGATACCTGTCCCGATGTGGCAGGTCACCTATCAGCGTGAAGGATCGAACGAGGGTCCCTGATCGGCAGACCTCGTGCCAACAGGCACTGACAGGTCGGGGCCGGGTTCGGGCAAGCGCACCGTCAGGGTTGTGCCTTCGCCGGGTTCCGAAACCACTTCGAGGGCCCCGTCGATGTGGCGGGCGCGGGAGGCCATGTTGGACATACCATGGCCGAGGACCTGCTGGGAGTGCTCGGCGTCGAAACCAAGCCCGTTGTCGATGATCTGCAGGCACACCCCGCCGCCAATCATGCGCAGGCTGACCCAGGCGCGCGAAGCCCGGGCATGTTTGGCTACGTTGGCTAGTGCTTCCTGGGCGATCATGAACAGCGAGGTGGAGACCTCCGGCGTCAGCCGCACCAGCGCCGCCGCTTCCAGCTGCAAGTCGGTCTCGGAGAGCGTATTGGCGCGAAACTCCCGCACCAGTCGCGCCAGCGCCTTCGCCAGGTCACCCGTGGGGATGCGGCTGGGCTGCAAATCGAGGATGTAGTTGCGGATATCGCGGATGGTCGCATTCAGGGCGTCGATCGCCTGGGGGATCATCTCCTTGGCCTTCTCGGCGGAGCCATCGAACAGCAGGCGAGCGGATTCTAGATTCAGGCCGACGGCATAGATCGATTGGATGATGCCGTCGTGCAGGTCCATACCTATGCGTTCGCGCTCCTCGAGCACCGCCAGCCGCCGGGCATCGCGGTACAGCCGGGCGTTGTCGGCCGCCACGCCGACGCCGGCGCCCACCGCCTCCAGCAATCCCGCCTCACGGGCCGTGATCCGCCGCGGTGAGCGGAAGGCCATGTCGAGCACCCCAACCACCTGGCCGCGCGCCGTCAGCGGCACGCCGACCAGCGATTCGAAGCCCGAGCGGGTCATCGCCGGGGAGAGGAAGCGCGGCTCATCCGCCAGGTTGTCGGTCCAGGCCGGCTTGCCGGCCAGGGCTACCCCGCCGACGAAGCCTTCGCCCAGGTGAAAGTGATCCAGCTCCCAGAACGGCCGGGGGCCGTCGCCTCTGAGCAGCGCCAAGCGGTAGGCGCTGGTGCCCTCCTCGCGCAGGAAGACTTCACCAGCCTCGGCGCCGAACCGCTCCATTACATGCGGCAGCATCGACTCGAGCAATTCGTCAAGCTCGAGGGCAGAGCTCACGGCCGTGGCCAACGTGTTGAAGAGCTCGAGTTCCTCGTTTCGCTGGGAAAGCTCCTTCTCGCTCTCCAGAACCTGGCGGTACAGCCTGGCGTTCTCGATCGCGGCCGCGGCGTGCGAGGCCAGCATCTCGATCAGCCGCTGGTCCTCTTCGGTGAAGGCGGCTCCGCCTTGCTTCTCCGTTAGGTACAGCTGCCCGATGGCGTTGCCGTAGGCCGAGATCGGCACGCCCAGAAAGGAGCGCATCGGCGGATGGCCGGCGGGGAATCCAGCCGACTTGGGATGGTGCGACAAGTCATCCAGCCTGATGCTCTCGCCGCGGCGCAGCATCTCGCCGATCAAACCTTCACCGACGGGATGATGGTCCATGCGCTGGATCTGTTCTTCGGTCATTCCGACCGGGATGAACTTCTCCAGCGAGCCGTGCCCGTCCGGGATCCCCAGGGCGGCGTAGCTGGCGCCCGAGAGCTCGCGGGCGGCCTCGGTGATTCGAAGCAGCACGCCGTCC
>JALHUE010000434.1 GCA_022866145.1 Anaerolineales bacterium
CGAGCTGCCACTGCACGGGAGCGCCGGCGCCGCCGGTTCGACAAGGCTCGCGAATCCACCGGATGCTCCTCGTGGACATCGCGCCAGGAATGGCCGTGCGACGGCCGGCTGGAATGAGGCGCCTTCCTCCTGCGCAAAGCGCTCTGGGGCGCCTGACCCCGGGGGCAAACCACCGAAGCGGATGGAGTCCGCAGACTGGGACAGGCTCGCAAGCTACGGCGGCGTGGGGTATTGCCCGATCCCGGCAATGAAGGCGCCCCCTCCCTTGACGGAGGGGGCGCAGGCAACCGGTTGAGGCAGGTGCCGGCCTGGAATGGCTATCCCGGCAGCGGTATGGCGAACTCTGCCAGCGCAGCTCCCCCGGCGGCCTTGCCCGTCAGCCGCCGATAGGTCAGCGTCCACGCGCCGTTCAGGTACGTCTGCACAACAGCGTTGACCAGAAGCAGGACCGGCAGGTAACCCAGGAAGCACAGCCCGCTGATCAGCAACCCCCCGGCCATCCCGCTTTGCTCTGGGCTGGAGAGTGCCAGGAACAAAGGCACTAGCAGCAGGAGGATCGGCATCGCCAGGATCAGGCTGACAACCAGGCCCCCGCCTATCAGAATCAGGCCCATCAGCAGGGCCGGACCCGGGCGAACGCGCAGGACCTCCCAGCCGCGGCGGAAGGCGGCCATCGTCCTTTGGTCATCGTCGATCAAGGAAACCTGGCACAGGGAGACGTACACGCCCAGCCCGAAGACCAAAGGCAGGCCGAGGCAGATCAACGGAACCAGACAGAAGCCCAGGCTGCCCACGGCTGCGACCACGAGAATCAACGCCAGCAGGATGCCGAAGAGTCCCAGAAGCAGCCGGAAACCGAGCAGGAGCCAGAAGGACTTCATCCCGAGGCGAAAGGCCTGCCCCAGGGTGACGTCGCGACCTTCGTCAGCCTGGCGGAAGCCTGCGATCAAGCCTCCTGTACCGATGATCCCAAGCACCAGGAAGACCAGGAGCAAGATCAGCGCCAGCACGGCGACGACCACCCATACCCAAACAGGGATCTCCAGCAGGCGTTGCTCGATGCCTCCGAGTTGCTGACCGGGGGTTGTGTAGGAAGAGCTACCGCCGCCCCCTCCGCCCCCACCGCCGCCAGTCCCGCAGCCGGCGAGCAGGCCGAGCACCCAAAGGCCCTTGTAGCGCCAGGTGATCTGCCAGGTTCTCGTCAGGACTTCGCCGAAATCCATTCTTCCTCCTTTTCCCCCGGGGGTCTGGGGGGGTCACGTGCCACGCAGGGGCAGGGTCAGTCTACAGGCCAAGCAGGGGCAATTGTGGATGTTCTGCCACGACTGTATCACGAGCCGCGACCTATCTGCGGTGCGCCGGCACGGAGGGGCCTCGGGCGGGAGGCTGGTGCCGGGATGCCCTGCACTGGGGCCGGCGATCCGCAGCTGCGGCCGACCGGGCCAAGCAGGGAGGAGGTCGGCTCCCGGCTGTAGGCCTGGTACTGCTCCAGACGCGGGGGACCGCCCCGGGCCGCTTTCTCCGCCCTTTCAAGGCAACCGTAGGCAGCTGTGCGGCGAGGTATACTCGGACTGCCGCCGGGCTATCCACTCCATGGTGGGGCGAGAGGCGCTCGACGTCCCTGCCGCTGGACCCAGAGTTATCCCTTAGGAGGAATCCCAGCGGGTGGAAAGCCCATTCTGCGCATAGCCAATCTCACCGAAAGGAATCCCGATGGGACCTCTGCCCGATCCGGAGGCCGCGCCTTTGGCGGGACCTCGCTCCGGGGTCCAAGGCGTGCCAATGGGTGAGGCCGATGCGGGGAAGACGGCGAGCCCGGAGTTCTTCGCACGCAGCCGGCTCGAGGAAGTGCGCGCCACCCTGGGCCCAGTGGTGCACCTCGACCTAAGCGCGCACCAGACCTCCCACTCCCACAACCTGCTCGGGCAAGAGGTTGCGGGTCAGGTCAGCGCCTACATCCGCCGCCGGGTGCTACCACTCGGCCAGGACCGCCTGGAGAGTGAGCTGCTGAGCGCCCGACGGGGTGAGGCCGAATGCAGGCATCGGCTTGCCTATGGGCGCCTGCCAGCCGCCGTCCGCGAGGGGCTTGAAGCATATCTGTCGAGCGTCGATGCGTGGTCGGAAGGGGCGCGACTGGGAGACCTTGTGCGGCAAACGATGACGCACCTGAAGGTCGACAGGACCCCCGTTCGCCCCCAAGATCTCGCCTTTCTCCTTCAGGCCGAAAGTTCGGGTTGCCAGACGGGCATGCTCCGGGACAGAGACGGGGGTGTCCTGCTTTGGCATACCGAGGAAGACCATGATTCGGCAGCCGGCAGCCGTTTCGATCGTCTGCGCCTGGTGACCTGTGCGGCTTCGCCTGACTCCCCTTCTCGAAGGATGACCGCTTTCATCTATCCTGACCTGCTTCCAGGGCCCGCATTCGGCTGGTCCGGGAGATCCTATGTGCACGCCGTCGATGCTTTCTACCTGAAGCAAGGTGCTGGCGTGGGCGGGGTACCTGCCAATGCCGTCACCTGGATTTGCCTGTACTTGGGGGGCCTACTCGCTCCCTCG
>JALHUE010000435.1 GCA_022866145.1 Anaerolineales bacterium
CCCCGGCAGCCAGCACACGCGAGCCGAAGCCTCGGTCTTCTTCCTGCGCATCAAGAATGGGGCGACATACACACCGCCGACTCCCACCGGGCTGTTCACCGACGTTCCCCTCGAGGCCTGGTTCGCCGGGTGGGTCGAGGACGCCTATGCCCAGGGCTTGCTTCCCGCCTGCCGGACGGAGCCGCTGTCCTTCTGCCCCAATGACCTACTTAACCGGTCCTGGGCGGCCTACATGATGGTCCAAGCCAAGGGAATTCCGGTACCGTAGTCCTCCTGACTGCCCTCGCATTACTCAGCCTAGTTGGGTATACTCAGCCTAGTTGGGTATACTTAGGCTAGTTAGCTCGCAGGCTTGCCCGCACGGTCCCCTTTCGCCCTCGCAGGCTCTGGAATTGGGTTCGGTGATGCGCACAGGCAGACTCCTACGCATTCTCTTGCTGCTCACTCTGGCCACCGGGGTGCTGGCGCCGGTGCCGGGCGAGGCCGGTCCTGCGGCGGATGTTGCCGCCCTCGCCCCCTACATCGCCGTGCAACCGGTCGCCTCGGGCTTGCAGCAGCCGGTGTTCATCACGCATGCCGGCGACGGCAGCGAGCGGCTGTTCATCAGCGAGCGCGCCGGACGCATTCGGATCCTCAGCGGCGGCACGCTCGGCGCAACGCCATTTCTTGATATCCGATCGAAGGTCGCCTCAGGCGGCGGAGAGCAGGGACTGCTAGGCCTGGCGTTTCATCCGGACTTCGGATCGAATGGCCAGTTCTTCATCTACTACACCAACCTGTCAGGCGGTATCGTCGTCGCCCGCTACCAAGTTTCAGGCGATCCCGATCTGGCCGATGCGGCCAGCGAATCGATTCTGCTTGCCGTCCCCAAGTCGGCGACGAACCACAACGGCGGCATGCTTGCCTTCGGTCCTGATGGCTACTTGTACGTCGCGACCGGAGACGGCGGCGGCGCGGGGGATCCGAATGGCAATGCCCAATCCCTGACGACGCTGCTCGGCAAGATCCTGCGCCTAGACGTCGACGCTGGCACACCCTACGCTATCCCTTCGGACAACCCACTGGCCTCCTCCGGCGATCCGGCTGTGCGCAAGGAGATCTGGGCCTTTGGACTCCGCAATCCGTGGCGCTTCTCCATCGACCGTCAGACCGGCGATGTCTTCATCGCCGATGTCGGCCAGGGCGCCCGCGAGGAGATCGACTTCCAGTCAGCCTCAAGCACCGGCGGCGCGAACTATGGCTGGCGAGGGATGGAGGGCAGCCTGTGCTACAACCCGTCGTCTGACTGCGATCGTACCGGCTTGACGCTTCCGGTGGCTGAGTACGACCACGGATCCAGCGGAGGCTGCTCGGTGACAGGCGGGTACGTCTACCGAGGCCAGGAGTTCGCCCAGCTCAATGGCATCTACCTGTACGGCGACTATTGCAGCGGACGAATCTGGGGGCTTGAGCGCACCGGCGGAGGGGCGTGGCAGTCGGCGCTTCTACTGGATACCGACTACAACATCTCCTCCTTTGGCGAGGACCAAGTCGGCGAGGTTTATTTCACGGACCTAAGCAGCGGTCAGGTGCTCCGCATCGTGGCGCTTGCCTTCGCCGATGTCCCGTACACGCATTGGGCGCGGGCGAATATCGAGGCGCTGTACAACGCCGGCTTCGTGGCCGGCTGCAGCGCCGAGCCGCGCTTGTACTGCCCCGAGAACGTGCTTTCCCGGGCGGAATCGGCCGTCTTCGTTGAGCGCGGGCTGCACGGGGCGATCCCCTCTGCACCCTATCCCCCGCCTGCCTCGCCGACATTCGCCGATGTACCGACCTCCTTCTGGGGCTATGGCTGGATCGAGAGCTTGTGGCAGGATGGAATGACGGCCGGCTGCAACACCGATCCCCTTGCCTACTGCCCCGGCAACCAGCACACCCGAGCCGAAGCCTCGGTCTTCTTCCTGCGCATCAAGAATGGGGCGACATACACACCGCCGACTCCCACCGGGCTGTTCACCGACGTTCCCCTCGAGGCCTGGTTCGCCGGGTGGGTCGAGGA
>JALHUE010000436.1 GCA_022866145.1 Anaerolineales bacterium
CCGCTCGGCGCGATCCCACCAGGCAGCAGCGACTGCGCCTGCGTCAGATCGCGGAGAGAACGGGGCGGCCGTTAGGGAGGGAGGTGCTTGACAGGCTGGCAAGTCCCGGTAGAATTCGATGGTGATGATAAGTATGATTATGACAAGCATGGATCAGAGCACGCCGGGGGGCAACCTTGGCCAAGACTCGTCCGGCCGTCCCTAGCCGTCGATCGGCGGCGACCCTGTCCGCTTCCATGCAAGCCTTCCTGCAGACCAAGGCCGAGTCGCGCAGCCTGGCCACTGCCCGGACCTACGGGAATGCCCTGTCGGCCTTCCAGCTGTTCCTAGAGGCCTCTGGCGTGGATCCGGACGCCCAGCCAGCGGCTGCCACCCAGGAGAGCTGGATTGCGGCCTTTGCGGCCTACCTGCGCCCGTATGCCCCGGCCTCGGAGCGTCTCTACCTGACGGCGGTCGCCGGGTGGTACGATTTCCTGGCGGCGGAGGGCCTGGCGGACGTCAACCTGCCTCTCATTCGCCAGCTGATTCGACAACGGGGCCGACGGCCAGGACAGCGCCTGCCGCAATTCCCCCGCCAGGCGATTGAACAGGTCATCGGCTATGCCCACGAGTTGGCAGCCCAGGCCGGGCACGACGAAGCGGAAACACTGCGCAATCAGCGGGATGCCGCCTTCCTGGTCCTTCTGGCCGACACCGGCCTGCGGGTCCATGAGGCCTGTGGCCTGCGCCGGGGAGACATCGACTGGCAGGAGGCGCGGGCGATCCTGATTGGCAAAGGCAACCAGCAGGCGGTGCTGCGAATCTCAGGGCGGGCCCTCGGGCTGTTGCGGACCTATTTGCACAGCCGGGCCAAGCTGGATGGACAATCGGGCCGGCAGCTCAGTGCCTTGCCGATCTTCGCTCGGCACGACCGCGGGGCCGGCCGGCGTGTTCTCCCGATCAGCACCGGCACCGGCCGAGCCATTGTTCACCAGCGATGTGCAGAAGCCCTGCCGCCCGAGCTCGCCGAAGGGATCACGCCGCATTCCTTTCGCCACTACTTCGTCACGGCCGTGCTGCGCGGCTCTGGGGGGAACCTCAAGCTCGCCCAGGAGCTGGCTCGCCACCGCACGATCACCGTCACGCAACGCTATGCGCACCTCTCCGACGATGAATTGGACCGCGGCTATCATACGATCTTCGATTCCAACCAGCAGAGGTAGGCCCTGCATTCTCACCGTCTGTGCCGCGCCAACCCTTCAGCCCTAGCAGGCTGCAGAAGGACCCGCACGATAGAAGAGGAATTGGCATATGTTGAGGTTTGGGATTCGCCCAAACCTCAACATATGCCGTTTACTCATTGTTGATTTCCGTTTTTCCGCAAGCTCCTACGAACGATCGTCACGCTTGTATCGGACCCGTCGAACGGGCGCCTCCACCAGACAAACGACCATCAGAACCCACACAGCCGCCCCCAGAAGCAGATGTACGAGCTGGAGCCAAACCGGGGCCTGCAAGATCACAGTTGCCGTCCCGGCAGCGAGTTGAATGAGTAGCAGCCCGCGCAGCACCGTCAGGCGCCACTTCACCGCGCGGACTGCGACGGCCTTCCGGCGGGCGTCGACCCACCTGATGGCCGCCACTGCCAGCCCCGCCGCCAACAGCAGATGGAACCAGCGCAACCGGATCAGGAAGCTCGACCTTGGGCCCAGATCCTGCCGTAGGCCCTCGAGCAACCCCCCTGCGGGTGACATCGTATCGCCGAGCGCCGTCACCGCGCCCGACGTGCCAACCGCGATCATCCCGAGGATGAAACCCCCGGCGATCAGCACAGGCACCGAAGGCGGCACCCCCTCCCGCAGCGTGCTTCCGCCATGCCAGGCGACCATGGCCAACGAGGCCACCAAGGCATAGCTGAGGACCACAAGCACCGCGACGCTGACGGCACGGGCAATGAATGCGTCCATTCCCCCCACCCTGCTCAGGATGACCGGGCCGGCCCCGACAAGGGGTTCCACTAGGATCAGCGCCAGCGCTCCGCAGG
>JALHUE010000437.1 GCA_022866145.1 Anaerolineales bacterium
AATGTGACCGCCTGCCGCCGCCGGAACGCCGGCTTGCATGCCTTCTTCGCCTCCTTCGCCTGATTCTTCCTGGTGAATGTCCTTGTCTTCCTCGCCGTCAACCTGCAAGTGTGTGCCTCGCGGCTGCGCTCCTGCCGGCGCGAGGCGCGCCCGTGCTCGACTGCCATCTCGACCTGGCCTGCATCCGGTCCTTCCCGTCCACGCGGGCCGGATTCCCAAGAGCTCGCAGGGCCGCTCTGTCCTTGAAGAAGTCGGAGTGCGCTTGATCCTGCGGGGCTAGGGTCGGGACGCCTTCCCGCCGGGATCCGGCCACAGGATAGGCGCGCGAGGGGAGACAGCGGATGAGGCAGTCGGAGGCATGCCTGGTCCGGGGGGGGGTTGGCGCGGCACGGGACGCCGAGCCTCCCCACTCTCCCGGCAGCTCCCCAGCCCCTCGGATAGACGGACGGTGCCGATATCCCCGGTGGAAGGGAGCGCGCCGGGAGCAAGCCGAAATGTCGGCCGCCACGCCCCCGGCTGAGTCCTCCGGGGTTGCTGTCGGAGATCAAGCTTCGACGCTCGGCCTCGGCTGTGCGACCGGCCGCCCCTGTCGCACGCTCGCGCTCACCACGACCATGAAGTAAGCCAGGTAAGCCAGCGCCTCGCTCAGGGAAGGATTCCCGTTGTAGCCGAAGAGCGCCTTGGAGATCTGCCCCAGAGAGGAGTCTTCGTCGAATATGTGGTTGATGTCCCACACGGGGGCGATAACAGCGGGGATCACACCCGCTTCGTTGAATTCGTGCACCGAATGCCCCACCAGTCCGGCGGCGAAGAGCATCAACAGCACGCCGGTCACCTGGAAGAAGCGGTGCAGGTTCAGGCGCCGCGTGCTGGCATACAGAACATATCCCAGCACCCCGGCCGCAGCCAGGCCCAACACCGCGCCGGCCAGGACCTCTTTCGACGAAGTGGTCATCGCTGCCGCGGAAAGGAAGAGGGCGGTCTCGACGCCTTCACGCACCACTGCCGTGAAGGCGATCAGGAAGATCGCCCAGGACTGTTTGTGCAGAGCAGCGGATTGCACTTCGGCTTCGAGGCTTGTCTGCGTCTGGCGCCCCTGACGTTGCAGCCACAGGATCATCCACGTCAGAACGCCCGCCGCCACCAGCATGGTTACACCCTCGAAGACCTGCTCGGCTCGGCCTTCGAGCTTGGCACCAACTGCCTGCAACCCCGCCGCAGCCGCCAGGCTGAGCAGCACCGCCGCCGCCACCCCGAACCACACCCACCGCCGCTGGTCCGCTTGATGCAGCCGACGGAGCGCGCCGAGCGTGATCCCCACCAGGAGCGCCGCCTCCAACCCCTCTCGCAACGTGAGAAGAAGACTCGCCAACACCGAATCCGCCTCCGTCAATCGTGGGTTTGTTGATCCTATTGTGGATAAGCATACTCCAGATACTCTTCGCTGGAGGGACGGGGGCTCCGGGCCGCAAATCCCAAGCCCGTCGGCCGATGGCCGATAGGCTTGAGCCGCGATTACGCACCCTCAGGCAGGGTCTTGCGCCGAGGCAGGGTATCGGTTCAGGAATTCGCGTCGCTGGCCGACAGCTACGGCCCCAGCGGTTGCTCGTCGCCCGGCAGGTCCGCCAGGAGCACGCTGGGACCGCCGAAAAAGCGCTTCTGGTAACGGCGACCCCCGAGGAGCAGAAGCAGTTCGAGCGTCGCCGGCAGGATCGTGGAGAACTGGTCGTAGAAGAAGACGAACAGGTTGACCATGACCAGCGCCAGCAATAGACCGGACGTGGCGAGCCGCTGCGCCTCCCGCTCGCGGCCGAGAACCAGGGCTCCCAACGCCGCCACGAGCAGCGCCCCGACCGCCGCCTGCAGCAGAGCATTCCAGGGTTCAATATCGGCCCTTTGCAGCACGCCGGGGAGCTGCGCCCATACGGCCGACATCGCTCCGCCCCCGATCAGGTTGCGCAGGTCCTCGAGCGCCGACCCAATCATGAAAACCGCGAGTCCCAACCAGCCTGCAGCCAGAAGCACA
>JALHUE010000438.1 GCA_022866145.1 Anaerolineales bacterium
GCGGGGGCGCCCGTCGAGCTGACCTTTATCAACGAGGACGCGCTCGAGCATGACTTCAGCATTCTGGAGATCCCGGTTGAGTCGGTCAGCGAGGCGGACCCGATGAGCGCCGAACACGAGATGCAGATGGGAGCGGAGGTGAAACCCGTTCTCCACGTGGCGGCCGAGCCGGGCGCGACCAACCACCTCTCGTTCACACCCACGAAATCGGGAACTTACGAATTCTTCTGCACCGTCGCCGGGCACAAGGACGCCGGGATGGTGGGCACAATGGTCGTCAAGGCGCCCTGACGTCTCGCTGGCTCACGCCTTCGGCGGGGCAAAGAGAGAAAGAGAGGAAAGCATGTGCTGCATGATGGGTCACGGGATGGATCATGGCGGAGAAATGGGAAAGCCCGCCGTCGAGGGAGGGCAGCAGGTTTCCCTCCTCGACGTCCTGCGGCGGCGCTGCGCCGCGGGCGAGATCAGTCGAGATCAGCTGGAAGAGATGAAAGCGGTCCTCTGCTTCACCGACGGGAAGGCCGTCAGGGCTGGCGCAGGTAACAGCAACCCATGGGAGGCAGAGCACCATGGGTAGGAAAGGCTGGCTGGTCGTCGCTGCGGTGGTTGGGGTTGGCGTGCTTGTAATGCTGGTGGCCTGCCTGGCGCTGCTCCCGTCTTGGGGAGCCGGGTACGGTTGGCGGATGAACCAAACACCGGCCCCCTGGACAGCTGGGGGGCCATGGATGATGGGAGGTTGGAACATGATGGGCATGATGCTGATCTGGCCGGTGCTCCTGCTGGTCCTTGGTGCTCTATTGGTGGCGGGTGTCGTGTGGGCGGTCCAGCTATCGTCGCGGAGTGGGTCGCAATCGACGGGCATACGGTCCACCGGCGATACTCCTTCGCAAATCCTCCGGCGCCGGTACGCCGGAGGCGAGATCACGAAGGAACAGTTCGACGAAATGCGGCAGACGCTCGACCGGAGTTAGTCCGGGCAAGAACACTGCCGCCGGGGCTGGGCCAATGGCTGTAGCCTGTCAGGCGAAGGCAGGCACGGCCTCACTCGACCCAGTTAGAGAGCACCGTCAGCAGGCGTTCCGGCTGGTTTGGGTCATCGGTGAGGATGTGCACGCGGAAGTTGTGTAGGCCTCCCATGTCACCGTGCATCATGAACTGCATCGAAAGCTGCGTGCTCTCGCCCGGCTGGAGGACCGTCGCACCGACGGTCGGGACGGGCGGTCAACACCCCTCCACGACTTCGATGTAGGGGGCCTGTGTTAGGCGGAGCGGTTGGTCGCCGACGTTCGTCAGGACGAACGCCGCCTCAACCGCTTGCCCAAGTGGAATGTCGCCGAGTTCGACGACTTCTCGATCCACCTTGAGCCGCGGCTGGCCGTTGACCTCAATCGCGGCCCGCCTGCCGCTTGATCCGCCTAGCACCGATACCGCGGCGACGAGGGCCAGGAGGACCCCGCCGGCAATAGCGGCTAGGACGACGAGATTGGGGGCGGATTTCGTTTGACGGTGCTTGGAAGGTCTGGTCATGGCGTCTCCTCAAACTGGAAGGTCCAAAGGTAGTCCGTCAGTGCCCACATCTGTGCCTCGGTCAGCACGGGTCCCCAGTAAGGCATCCCAGTGCCCATCCCTCCCCGCAGGATCTTCCCCTGCAGCAGTGCCGA
>JALHUE010000439.1 GCA_022866145.1 Anaerolineales bacterium
CCCGCGGCCTTCCGGCTGCGTGCTTCCTGTGCTCAAGCCGCGATTAACAAAGACGCCCCTTCGCCATCCAGGGACGAAGGGGGCCACTCCGCGGTACCACCCTGATTGCCCCGGCTCGCGGGGCCGCTTGCTGCCGCGGTAGCCGGCGGTACCCGTCGCCGGCTAGCTCACGGTCTCACCGGCGAGGCCTGCCCCCAGGGGGCCACAGGCGAGTTCGGCCTTTGTTCGATGGCGCTCCGTTAGCGCCCGGCCGGGATCGCACCCGGCCCCGGCTCTCTGGCGGATGGCCTACTACTCCTGTGCTGGCCGCTATTAAGTTGTCTGGTGGACCCAGTGGGATTCGAACCCACGACCTTCTCAATGCCATTGAGACGCGCTCCCAACTGCGCTATGGGCCCATGTGGTGGCAGTGGACCTGGAGGGATTCGAACCCTCGACCTCTTCAGTGCGATTGAAGCGCGCTCCCAACTGCGCTACAGGCCCCCAAGCGTGGCTTCGCGCATTCTAAACCAGCCGATAAGGGCTGTCAAGCAGCAGTGGCTCGTCCGATACCGATGAGACGCGCTGCTATCGCCACCTGCCACATCGGCTTCTGGGAAGCAGGACGGCGTTGCTTTCGCCCTCAGCCTCTTGCCCTTCGCGACAGCTTGTTCGGGTCGACGCCCTGCGGGCGCAGCCCGTCGAGGCGGATGGCCTGCACCCTCGGCGCCGCCTGCCACACCATCCCGGCCGTCTCGCCCCGGCGGGCCGGGGCTCTCGGTCCGAACGGGGTGTCCTGCGGGGAGGGCAGATGTGCTACGCGGGCTAGCAGCCCAGCTGGCCAGTACCCGGTGCGGAGCGGTCACTCCCCAAGCGGGCAATGCGGAGAGCCCTTTCAGGATGCTGCCCTGCAGCACAGGTGCAGGTGTCGCGAGGGGATTGCGTCCGGGAGAGGTTGACGGTTCGACAGGTTGGGGCAGGGCCGCTTGCAGGAAGGGGAGGGCGACGCGCGAAGGCCGTCGGAGGCGGAGGGCCTGTGGTTGTGGGCGGTCACGCCGGCTCGTATAATCCATCCCATCCCGGAGGCAACTATGCATCTCGCACGGTTGGATCGCCTGATGCGTCTGCTGCAGCAGGCCGCGCTAGACGGGCTGGCGGTTGTACCTGGCCCCAATCTGCTCTACCTGGCCGGCCTGTCGTTTCACTTGATGGAGCGCCCGGTCGTGGCTCTGTTCATGCGGGACGCCGAGCCGGCGTTGATCTTGCCAGCCTTCGAGCTTTCGAAAGGACAGGCCTCGCAGATCCCATTCCGGCTGTTTCCCTACGAAGAAAGCGAGGCCTCGCCCGGGCCCGCCTTCCAGGCGGCAGCCGCCCATGCCGGGCTGGCGGGTCGAAAGCTGGGCGTCGAGCCTTTGCGCATGCGTTACCTCGAACTCGGTTTGCTGCAACAGGCCGCCCCCCAGGCGGTGCTCGCGAGCGCCGACTCGGTGCTGACCGAGCTGCGGCAGGCGAAGGATGAGAACGAGCTGGCGGTGATGCGCCAGGCAGTCCAGGTGGCGGAGCGGGCCTTGCTCAACACCTTGCCCCAGGTCCGGGTGGGCATGACAGAGCGCGAGCTGGCAGCCGAGCTCAGCTTGCAGATGCTGCGCAGTGGTTCGGACAGCGAACTTCCCTTTCCCCCGATTGTGGCCTCCGGGCCGAACAGCGCCCTGCCGCATCACTCGCCGGGCGATCGGGCGCTGCAACATGGGGACGTGCTGATCCTCGATTGGGGGGCGGCAGTCTCAGGCTACATTTCGGACCTGACCCGCACCTTCGCCCTGCCACCGCTCGACCCGGAGATGGCGCGCATTCACCAGATTGTGCTGCGGGCCAACACCGCTGGCCGGGAGGCGGTGCGTCCCGGTGCCTCATGCGCCAGCGTGGACCATGCCGCCCGCAGCCTGATCGCCGCCGAGGGATTCGGCCCGGAGTTCCGCCACCGCACCGGACACGGGATCGGGATGGAGGCGCATGAGCCGCCATACATACGCGGCGACAATAAGGACCTGCTCAAGCCCGGGATGACCTTCACTGTGGAGCCGGGCATCTACCTGACGGGTCGCGGCGGAGTGCGCATCGAGGACAACCTGCTGGTCACGCACGACGGGTCGGAGTGTCTGAGTTCTCTGCCGCGCGGCTTGCCGGAGATCGGGTAGCGGCCCGCGGTCCGCGGGCGGCAGCCGAGCTTTTCAACCTTGCCCCGCCGTCAATGCCCGAAGTGCGATCGCTCTCCCCCTCCATCGATGACGCCATGACGGGAGACGGCGCCGGCATCCGGACTCAGTCCCCCCGGGCACAACGGGCAGCCCTTCTGCGGCGCGGCATCCCCTTCTTGGTGGTGTTGATCGCTCTGGCGGGGGCTGGAATACTCGCCAATGACTACGGCCAGTCCTATGATGACCACGGGGATGCCCGGTTCGGGGCGGCGTCGCTCCGGGCCTACATCGGCGATCCAGGTTTCATGCAGGGGCATGGGGACCGCCTGCGCTACGGCCCGTTCTCCTGGATGGTTTCGCATGCGGTCGTTGCGCTGGCCCAACGGATTGCACCTGGGGTTCTCAGCCCAGACGTTCGCCATATTGTGAACGCGAGCTTCTTCGTTTGGGCAACCGTAGCATCATACTGGCTGGCGGTCCGCCTGACAGGGCGCGCCTCGGCAGCCCTGCTCTCGACCCTGCTCTTCGCTCTCCAGCCCGTAGTGCTTGGCCACGCATTCATCAACCAGAAGGACACCCCCTTCATGGCGCTCTTTGTCCTCTCGGTTGCCGCCGGGATTGCGGCGGTCGATTTCTCGCGTCGCGACCCGCCGGGGGCCATTTCAGCCCAAACCTCGGGTGTCGCCATCACTCCTCCCCCTCCCCGGCGTCCATCGACGTCGCGCAGGGTCACCCTCGTCGCCATCGCACTGCTTGTGGCAGTTCTGATCGTTGACCTCTTGATCCGAGGGGCGCTCTATCGAACCCTCAGCAACATGCTCGCCTTGGCCTACACCCAGCAAGGACCCTTCTGGCTGAGCAGGCTCTTCCGTGCTGCAGCTGAAGATTCCTATAAGACGCCCCTAGAGCTGTATTTCCAGAAGTTGGTCCTGGTCTACGGCTGGGCCTCTGTCATTGCCAGCCTGATCCTGCTGGCGGCGCTGGCCGTGCTGGCCTATAGGCTGCTGCCCTCGCTGCGCACTCCCACCTCCCGCCGGCGTGTGGGGGAGCTGCTCGTCATCGCTGCGGCGGGCATACCGCTAGGGCTGTGCATGTCGACCCGAGCGCCCGGCGGCTTTGCCGGCGTCCTGGTTGTGGTGTATGCCCTGCTGCGTCCGCGCTGGCGGAGCACAATCGATGTTGTGGTCTACCTCGCTGCAGCGGCTGTGACCAGCTACCTGACATGGCCATTTCTCTGGTCGGCACCGGTCTCCAATCTTCTCGAGGCTGTGCACTTGGTCATGGACTTCCCCGCCCGCGGCGTTCTGTTCGAGTACATACACTATGCCTCCACAGATCTCCCACGGAGATACCTGCCAAGGCTGCTTGAGATTCAGCTGACGGAGACCGCCTTGCTTGCGTTCGCAGTCGGATTGGGTGTCGCCGTGCACCGGCTCTACCACCGTCACATCACCCGCGACCTGGTCCTGATTGCCATGGCCTGGCTCTTCCTGCCGCTCTTGTACGTTGTGCTCGCGCGTCCTTCCATTTACGGCAACTTTCGGCAGTTCCTGTTCATCCTTCCGCCTCTCTTCCTTCTGGCAGGCTTGGCGATCGACCTTCTCTTCAGCCGGGTCAGGCACTGGCCCCTTCGGGTCGTGCTCGCTGCACTCCTGCTCGCTCCGGGTCTGCTGGGTATCGCCCGGCTGCATCCCTACGAATACGTCTACTACAACAGCCTCGTAGGCGGAACCCGGGGGGCGGTTGATCGATTCCAGCTCGATAACTGGTGCACCTCGTACCGGGCCGCCATGGAGTATGTGAACCAGCACGCGCCCGCAGGAGCCGTCGTCGCCGTGGGTGGGCCTGTGGAATCGGCGCGCACCTTCGCCCGACCGGACCTCAGAGTCGTGCAAGCGCCTGCGCACGGACAGCCCGATTTCGCGCTGATCTGCGATGAACAGCTCAGGATGGACAACTTCTACCCCGATATGTCCACGGTCCAAGTTATCTCGGCCGACGGAGTGGCATTGGCCGAGGTCAAGCGCACAGCCGAAAGGGCGCCTGCGCCAGAGGGGTCTCCGTGAACCCTGCCGCTCTCAACCTGCGCCTCGCGCCCAGCCGCAATGCAAGGTTCCCGTTCTTGGATTGCCACTACGGCCTCGGCAGCTCAGCAACCGCCAAAGCGAGTCTGGGGTGAGCACGCTACTTCCCGGCGGCGAACCTTTCCTCTTTCCGGGCGGCAGCACCGGCTGCCTGCTGATCCATGGCTTCACGGCCTCGCCCCAGGAAATGCGCCGCCTCGGAGAACATCTGGCCGGCGAGGGTCACACGGTGCTCGGCATTCGCCTCCCAGGCCATGCGACCCAGATCTCCGATATGCTGCGCGTGCGGTGGGGCGACTGGTACGCCGCGGTGCAGGACGGCGCCCATCAGTTGGGCGGCATGTGCACTCGGCTGGTTCCGATCGGCCTGTCGCTGGGCGGGGGGTTGGCGCTTCTGCTGGCCTCCGAAGTGCCGGTGTCAGCCGCCGTCGGCCTGTCGACGCCGTACCGCCAGCCCGCGGATCCCCGGTTGAGCGTGCTGAGGCACCTGAGGTGGATCGTGCGCTACTGGCCGAAAGGCCCGCCGGATTGGCGGGACCGACAAGCCCAGGCCGAACGGGTCGCCTATCCTGCCTATCCGTTGCGGGCCGTCGCCGAGGTCGAGGCCGCCTTGGCGGCCATGCGAGCCGGGCTCGGACGCATCCG
>JALHUE010000440.1 GCA_022866145.1 Anaerolineales bacterium
CACCGATGCCTCTCCGGCCTGCACCCGCTGGATCTTGATGGCGTGCGTGTCGAGGAAGAGCGGACCGCCGCCGGGGCGATCGAGCGCATACCGGGCGTGCCCGTGGGTCGTTCGGTTGTCGAAATCAAAATGGAAGTCGAACTCGATATCTCGGATGGCGGGTTGGGCTGGGTCGCGGTAGGAATGCGGATCCTGGGCGATCATGCGTGGCCTCCTGTGCCTTCGTGCCGAGCAGGTGCACAGACGATTCTCGGCCGGACGATACGGAAAGCAAGTGATGGGCCGCCAATGCCCTCCAGGTCCCATGCCGAGACCTGGCGCAGAGGGCAGGCATAGGAAGCGACACCATTCGTCGGTTACGCCGTGCTGGCTATCGCGGCGAGGATGGCTCGACTGCGCCATCCATGGCCGGCCGCCTTGCGCGCGGGAGATGATCCATGACTCCAACCCACATCCAGCACCTCGCCGTTGTGACCCTCGACGAGGCAGGGACCATCCTGAAAGACGCGGATCTAGTCGTCATCGACGGTCGGATCGCACACCTAGGCAAGGCCCCGAAGGATCTGGTCGCCGACGAGGTGATCGACGGAAGCGGGCTGATGCACAACCAGGAGCTGCAGACGCTGGACGAGGTGCGCATCCTGCATGAGGCCGAGCAGCGTGCGCAGGCAATGGTGCGGCGCGGCATGCAGGCGGCGCGGGCCTACAAGACTTGAGTGCGACGGGCGGCTCAGTCGGTCGCGTTCGAATCGAACGGGCCGTTCCCCCATGGAACGGCCCTTCAACCTGTCGGTGAGATACGTCGCCGAGAGCGATCAGCGCCTTGCGGTGAGGGCGCCAATCGCCTGCATGAGTGTACCCGCGATCAGGGCGCCCGACTCGGCGCGGTGCGGTGCGGGTTGCTTCTGCTCGCCGGCGGTCAGGGACTGGAGCAGACTGGCGACAAGCTGCTGCCCCTGCGGGGAGGCGAGGAACGCTACGCCGGCGGAGACCAGATCGTCGGACGTGCCGCTCTTGCCGCGGCCGGGGGAAGAGCCCCCGCCCAGCGCTCCCATCACCCCGGCCAACACATTGTCCAGCCCGGCATCGCTGCCGGCCGGCTTGCCGCCGCCCAGCAGAACCTGCGCCAGGCGCACAGCATCAGCGGCGTCCAGCTTGCCCTGCTTGGATTCCCGGGCGGCCTCCGCCAGGCCCTGGGCGTAGAACTGGGCCGAGCCGCTGGGCTGTTGCGTCAGCTTCTGGCTGGCATGGGCGAGTTGCTTCCCCTGAGGAGCATTCTGCTTCTCGGCCAGCGCCATGGTGATCGTCTGGAACGCCTGAACGATGTTGTCACCATGGTTGCTGTTGTACGCGTCGGCGCGGCTTAAGTTGTCACGATCCTGGGCCAGCGCGCTCGCCACAATCTGGAAGACCTGCGAGAGGTCGAGCTGCTGTCCGGTCATGGGTGCTCACTCCTTTGGCGCTCTTGTCAGGCAACGGGACCGGCCGAAAGTGGCCCACCCCGTTGCTCGCATCCGGATAATACCAGTTGGCTCGGACGCTGTGACCTGCTCCGTTCCGCGCGGTCCCGAAGCCGACGCTCTTCACGCACCTGCTCGGCGAGCCAGCTTGTCCAACGCGCACCGTGTGCGGCAATCGGATGCGG
>JALHUE010000441.1 GCA_022866145.1 Anaerolineales bacterium
ACAAACAGCGTGGCGCTGCCGAGGGTGTACAGCCAGTTGACCTTCGGGATCTGACGCAGGAAGATGGCATCCCAGACCGAGCGCCATCCCAGGCGCTCGTCAAGCCAGTTGCCGATTTGGCTAGCCATGATCCACCCCTCCCAGGATGTAGATCTGGCCATCCTCGACCTTGGTTGGATAGCGATCCAGGGGGCGTGGGGGCGGACCGGAGACGACCGCACCCTGCTTGTCGAAGACGCCATTGTGACACGGGCAGAAGAATTCCTGCCGGCCATCGATCCAGCGCACGCGGCAGCCCAGATGGGTGCAGATGTTGGACATGGCGGTGTAGTCCCGACCATTCTCCGTCAGGGCGTAGACCGACAGCTCCTCGGTGGCGGTGATCCAGCCCGTCTGGCGCTCGACGGTGACCCGGAACAGTGTGGGGGTACCGGGTTCCACCTTGCTGGTGGGTCCAAGCGGAATCCAGGCCTCGGTCTGATCGCGCTTCAACGCCGGGCCGATCAAGTACGCTACGGCGGGGAAGCCGAATCCAGCCGCAATCACGGCTCCGATCGCCGCGGTGGCGGTCTTGAGGAACTGCCGCCTGGAATCGCCCGACGCCTGCTTGTCACCCATGGACTGCCTCCACCGGTCGCTGCGCCGCCCGGCTGCATGGCTGGCCGGATGGCGGCCTATGCGGCAAGGGTGCGCGGATAGCCAACGCAACCTTCACATCCGCGTGCTACTTTCCGATATGTTTAGGAATCGTGGGGCGCCCTCACCGCCGCGCCCCCGCGCGTCTATTCCGCCGGCACCCCGGCGTCGATCCAACCCTTGACCAGCGCCAACTCCTCAGGGGAAAGCTGGCCGAAGTGGTTCTGCGGACCGCTCTGGACCGCGACCAGCTTGCTGCCGGCCGAGTCGTCGGCGAGGATCACCGGCCCCTCGGCCGACCCCTTCAAGGCGCCGGCATAGCTGCTCAGGTCGAGCCCGGCGATCGGGCTCGCACCCCCGTGGCAGGCCACGCAGCGTTGTTGGAAGATCGGCCCAACCACGCTATCGAAGGTCACCACCGCCGCGGCGGGCAGCGGCGTTGGCGTGGGCGCCGGAGGCAGCTTGGAAAGCACGATCTCGCGCAGGCCGGGGGCGTCAAACCCGGCGTATTCCCAGACGTTGCCGTGGCAGGCCGAGTTCGAGCAGAACGAGGTGTTGCTCACGCCCCCCGGATCGTCGGTGGTGTGGCAGTTGGCGCAGGACGGATCGAACACATCGCGATGCAGCTGGATCCAACTCGGGTCCAGGTGCGACGAGGGCTCAAGCCCGCGGCTGACTTCGATATTGGCCAGGAAGTCGGGCGGCCCGGAGACGACCGGGATCGAGTGGCACAGGTTGCACTCCAGCCGGATGGGTTCCTGCTCGGCGTTCAAATGCGTGCCGTCGTGGCAGCGGAAGCAGCCCGGCGAATCCTTGTGGCCGATATTGTTCGGGTGCGTGGCGTAGTTCACCAGCTGTTCGGGGAAGTTGCTCTTGGCGTAGGCGTCCTGCAAGGCGACGATGGCGTCGTCGACCAGGCCGGGGTATTGGGCGACAAACTCGGCATCGGCCTGCTTGTAGAGGTCTTTGAGACCGGCGATCGCCTCCTGCCCCTCCTCAACCGTGGCGTATTCCGCGCCGTAGACCTCGACGGCCCGGGCACGAATGTCGGGGATGGCGGACGAGATCAGGCCCCGGCTCATCAACTGATCGACGGTGTCTTCCGGCGTCAGGATCAGATGGGTGATGCGGTTGTGGCAGGTGATGCAGTCCATCTGCTTCAGGTCGTCGGGGTTGACGGTGCTGGGATCCACACCGGACGTGATGTCGACGTACTCCGTGGTCGTGCCGTCATCATTGACAACCTTGACGTAGGGGATCTCCTGATCGAGTTCATCCGTGGGCAGGTAGTACACCGGGTTCTCAACGTGCCAGTGGATCCCCCGCCCCAAGCCCTGGCGTTTGGTGCCGCCGCCCGTCTTCAGCACCAAGTACGTGCTGGTGGCCGTGTTCCCGGCGTCGGTGCCAAACCGGCGCACCTCGCGCAAGCTGTCGTCCGAGAACTTGTCCGGCGAGTGGCACTTCTCGCAGGTGTCGCGGGCCGGACGCAACTTGCGCGCCCGGATGGGATACGCATAGTTGTGGAACGCGGTGTCGAACACGTGCTCAAGATCACCAGCCTTGCGCGAGACCTTGGTGGCGAAGAATCCCCGCCCGATGTGGCATTCGACGCAGGCAACCTGGGAGTGCGGCGACTGAAGGTAGGCGGTGTATTCCGGAGGCATGGTGTGGCAGCTGGTGCCGCAGAACGAAGGGCTATTGGTGTAGTCCCAGGCGTACACGCCGCCCACCAGCACCACCAGCGTCAGCCCGCCAAGTACTGCGTACGGCAATACCCGCTGCCAGCGGGGGGTTCCCGCCGGAGGGAAGAAGAACCTACGCAAGGCGCGACCGAGCGACGACATCCGTGTCTCCTGAGAAAACGAGCGCCCTGCTATTGCTCAGGCGCGCCGGACTGGATCCAAGCAATGATAACGGCCAAGTCCTCGGTGGTCAACTGCCCAGCGTGGCTGCCGGCGGACTGGATCTGGACCAGCACGCTGGCATTCGGATCGCCGGGCACGATGGCCGGCCCTCGAGTGCCTCCCTGGAGGGCAGAGGCGTAGCTCGAGAGGGACAGTCCGCTCAGAGCGGTGGCGCCGTGGCAAGCGCCGCAACGTTGACCGAGGAGGTCGCCCAGTCCCCCGGCCCAGGTGGCGGCCGCGATGGGTGCTGGGGTGGGCGAGGGCGGAGGCGGCACGCTGGGCGTGGGGGTTTGGGGGACGAAAATCGGCGCGGTTTCCGCCGGCGGGGCTACGGCGACAGCGGAGGTCTCAAAGGTGACGAACTGGAACAGGCCGAACCCGGCCGCGGCGGCAAAGACTACAGCCACCGGGAAGAAGACCTGCTGACGGCGCCGGAGCACGGCGGCCGGCGGGCGGGTCGCGGCGGCCCCCCGTTCGATCCGCTCGAGCTCGGCAGGATGCTCTTCGTGCATCTCCTGGCGCGTGAGCCGACCGGTGAAGATGCTCTTGTTGAAATGGCGCAGGTGAACGTGATAGAAGTGCCACAAGAAGATGGACAGGACGGCCAGGATAGCCTCGCCGCCGTGCGCCACCTTGGCGGCGGGAATCGCCTGACCGTTGAACCAACGCACCGAGGCCAGCGGATTCCACATCATGAAGCCGGTCAGCCCCATGATCAGCGTGCCCCAGACGACCGCCAGGTACTCGACCTTCTCGGGATAGCTGAATCGGCCGTAGGAGGCCTTACGATCCCGGCGGCCCAGGTAGAACATCACATCCTGAACCAAGTGCTTGAAATCCTCCACCAGGGGCAGCATCGTGAGAGGCGTGCGGAGGACGAAGATGCGGTAGGCCGCGTCGAGGAGATGGTAGGCCGCCACCGCGCCCAGGACTACGGCCGCGGAGCGGTGCACGATCCGAGTGGTCTCGATGCCCCCCAGCCGGTGCACGATCGCCTGGCTGACCGCGGCGGTGGCGAACTTCTGGACCAGGCCGGTGACCGCCAGGATGGTGAAGGAGACCAGCAGCAGCACATGCTGCAGGCGCTGGATGAGATCGAACCGCTCGATTTCGGCCAGGGCGCGCGGGTGGGCCGGCTCGGAAGCAGGGCGAGGATCAGCCATCGGGCGCGTCCTCGCTCCCATCCGAGGGGGCAGAGGCCTCGGCAGGCTCCACGTGCGCTGGGGGCGCGCCGGGCACAGGGATGCCGGGCGACTCGGCTGACACCTGCGCCGCCGGCGGCGCGGCGTTCTTGCGCCGGCGCGAGCGCACCTGCCAGGACAGGTCAAGGCCTACGAGAAGCGCCATGCCGCCCAGCGTGGCGGGTATGAGGATCTTGTAGAACAGGTCCACTGAGTACACCAGCGGAAAGTGATCGGGCGAGGGAATGTAGTGTGAGAGCCAGGCGTCGGGAAAGTCGGCCGTGGCATCGGGGTGGCAGCGCTGGCAGCGGGCGAGCAGGTTTTCCCGCAAAGCCAGTCCCTTGCGCGGATCATCGACGTGCTGGATGTCGTGCACGCCGTGGCAGTCGTAGCACACCGGCTTGTTGGTGGCCGCATCCGGAGAGAGCTTCTCGAACAGCGTAACCGTCGTCCCGTGGAAGTCCGCCACGTAGGTGCTGAGCACCTGTGTCGACAGGCCGTAGCTCTCCATCCGTTCCGGGTCGGTGTGGCACCGGGCGCACAGCTCGGGCGACTTGAGCCTGAAGGCGGCCGTCGTGGGATCGCCGATGTCGTGCACGCCGTGGCAGTCGATGCAGGTGGGGACGTCCATGTTCCCCTCGCCGATCAACGCCGAGCCGTGCGCACTGGCTAGATACTTGTCATAGATAGCGCTGTGGCATTTGGCGCAGGTTTGGGGGATCCACGCCCGAGCGTCGCTGGCAAGCTCGTGTGTCTGCGGATCCGTGAGGCGCCGCGTGTCGTGCGCCCCGTGGCAGTCGGTGCACAGGGCGGCCTCCGGCACGCCGGCGGCACGAGCCCGTTCATGCAC
>JALHUE010000442.1 GCA_022866145.1 Anaerolineales bacterium
GTTGTCCACCTGGATCTCGTACAGCGCCTCGCCGCGACGGTAGGTCAGCCGGAACCCCGACCACCAACCGGGAATCACCGGGTCGAGGCGAAGGCTGTCGCCGCAAACGTGAAGGCCGAGGAGCTCCTCGACCCAGGCGCGGTACATCCAGGCGGCGGAGCCGGTGTACCACGACCAGCCTCCCTGGCCGACGCGCCCCGGCGCCCGGTAGACATCCGCCGAGATCACATACGGCTCCACGGTGTAGCGCCAGACGCTGTCGACCTCACGCGCACGCTCGATCGGGTTGAGCATCCGCAGCACATCGGCTGCGCGGGTGCCCTGGCCACGCCGCGCCAGCGCCGCGGCCAGCCATACGGCGGCATGCGTATATTGCCCGCCGTTCTCACGCACGCCCGGAGGGTAGCCGCGGATGTACCCGGGAGAAGGGGTGGTTCGGTCGAAGGGCGGATCGAACAACAGCACGAGCCGCTCGTCCGGCCGGACCAGCCGCTCCACGGCTGATTCGAGAGCCATCGCCGCCCGGCCCGGATCTCCACCACCGCTGAGTGTCGCCCAGGCCTGCGGCAGCAGGTCGATCTTGGCTTCCTCGCTGGCCGCGGACCCCACGGGTGTGCCGTCGTCGAACCTCGCCCGCAGGTACCACGCCCCATCCCAGGCGCTGGCTTCGATGCGATCGATCAGCGCCAACCGCTCCATCCGGTAGGCCTCGGCCGCCTCAGGCACTCCTGTTCGACCGCTCAGGTCCGCCATGCCGTCCAACACATCGACCAGGAACCAGGCCAGCCACACGCTCTCACCGCGACCCTGTGCCCCGACCTGGTCCATCCCATCGTTCCAGTCGCCGGTGCCAATCAGCGGCAGGCCGTGAGGCCCGCGGGTGAGGCCGCGCCGGACGGCCCGCTGGCAGTGCTCGAGCACACTCACCCGTTCACCGCCGGCTTGGGGTGTGAGGTACGCGTCGTGCTGCTCGTCGGTCAGCAGGGGGGCGTCGAGAAACGGCACTTGTTCCCCCAGGATCGAGAGGTCGCCGGTATGGCGCACGTACTGTGCGACGGCATAGGGAAGCCAGAGCAGGTCGTCGGAGATGCGCGTGCGCGTGCCGGCACCCGAGGGCGGATGCCACCAATGCTGGACGTCACCCTCGCGGAACTGGCGGCTGGCCGCCAGCAGGATGTGCTCTCGGGCGACCTCGGGCCTGGCGTGCAGCAGTGCCAGGACATCCTGCAGCTGATCGCGGAAGCCGAAGGCGCCCCCGGACTGGTAGACGCCCGTTCGGCCCCACACCCGACAGCTCAACACTTGATAGAGGAGCCAGCGGTTGACCAGGAAGTCGACCGAGAGCTCGGGCGTATGGACCTCCACCGCGCCCAGGGTCTCGTCCCACCAGGCTTTCGTGCGATCGAAGGCGATTTCGAAGGCTGTGCTCTCGGCGAAGGCTTTCACCAGCGCCTGCGCCTGATCGGAGCTCTCAGCCTGGCCGAGGAGGCAGACCACTTCGGCGGTTTCGCCCGGCGCCAGCTCGAAGGCGGTTCGTAGCGCAGCGCATGGATCGAGACCGGCGCCGGTGCGCCCGGAAAGTGCAACACGCTCTAAGGCTGCCGGGTTGGCCAGCGTGCGGTTGCGCCCGAGGAATGAAGTGCGATCGGCGCTGAAGGAATCCACCGGGCGATTGATGGCGGCGAAGGCCACCCGGTCGCCGTACTCCGGATGGTAGCGATTGCGGGCCAGCAACACCTGCGCCTCATCATCCCAGGTGCTGACCACATGCATCTCTGTTGCTTCCCGGCTCTCGCCCAGAGCCCATTCGGCGTAGGTCGTCACCGACAGCCGGCGCGGCCGCGACGAATCGTTCTTCATCCGCAACCGCTGCAGCTTGATCGGCGGCCCACCTCCGCCCTCCACCGGCACCAGCACAGTGAGCTCCTGCTCGATGGCGTGGCTGTTGTGTTCA
>JALHUE010000443.1 GCA_022866145.1 Anaerolineales bacterium
CGAGGTTGGGTCGATTCTAGCATGCCGGGCACAGCGCCACAAGGCGTCGGCTCGCCAGCGGGGCGGGGCTCCGATCTCGCATCGATCCCTGGGATCGGCGCGCGCCCTGGCGGGGCTGCACCCCCACCGTCATGGAGGAACAACACGCTTCTGCGAGTGCCCCTCTAGCACTTGAGGGTCGTTCAGCCAACGGCCAAGGCTGAAGTACCCGCCCGCGGGGATCGGCCGTCCTGGCGCAATCCTCCAGGGTGCCAAATGCCCCATAGGATCGATCGCCCTGCCTTGGCCTGCGCCCATCGGCCATCGGCGCGGCCGCCTACATGATAAGCTTGCCGGATGGAGTCTACTGCTGCAGTCCGGGCGCTGCTGTTCCTGGGCGGCGCGTCGCTAGTTGTTGTGACACTGCGCTCGGCCGTCCGGACCTTCATTCTTCCCCGTGCTTCCAACACGCTGATCGCCCGTCTGGTCTTTCGTGCGGTTGGGTTCTTCTTCCGGCGGCGGGCGGTGCTGGCTCGCAGCTACGAGGCCCGCGACCGGGCGATGGAACTGTACGCGCCGGCGGCACTCCTGGTCTTGCCGGCGGTATGGCTGGTCCTGGTCGGCCTCGGCTATACGGGGATGTACGTAGGCCTGGGCGTGCCCTCGCTGGAGCAGGCGTTTTCCCTCAGCGGCTCATCGCTGCTTACGCTTGGGACCACACCACCCCAGGGAGCCTTCGTCACCCTGATGGTGTTCAGCGAAGCCGCCATCGGGCTGGCGCTGATCGCCCTGCTGATCGCCTACCTGCCGACGATGTACGCCGCCTTCTCCCGGCGGGAAGCGGCGGTCGCCATGCTCGAAGTGCGCGCCGGATCGCCGCCCTCGGCGATCACGATGTTCGAACGCCATCATCGGCTGGACCGGCTGGAGAAGCTCGGCGAGGTATGGACGGCCTGGGAGTCGTGGTTCGCCGACATCGAGGAAAGCCACACCTCGCTGGCGGCGCTGGTGTTTTTCCGATCGCCGCAGCCGCATCGCTCGTGGGTGACTGCGGCCGGCGCCGTGCTCGACGCGGCCTCGCTGGCCACTTCGACGCTCGATATCCCCCGCGATGTGCAGGCCGACCTTTGCATCCGCGCCGGCTACCTTGCTCTGCGCGAGATCGCCTCGTTCTACCGCATCCCCTTCGACCCCGATCCCCATCCCGGCGAGCCGATCTCGATCAGCCGGCCAGAGTATGAGGCGGCCTGCGACCATTTGGCGAGCCTCGGCCTGCCGTTGAAGGCAGACCGGGACCAGGCCTGGCGGGATTTCGCCGGCTGGCGCGTCAACTACGACACGGTGCTGCTGGGGCTGGCCCGCCTGACCGTGGCTCCATACGCACCCTGGTCATCGGACCGCTCGGCGATTGGCGCGGGCAGACCGCGACCGATATCTTGAAGCCGGCGTCCCCATCCTGACCGCTCCTCCCTCGGGCCCTGCGGGCACATCTCCGTTGGAAACGCCCAGCGTGAACTAGGAGACCGCCCCCGGCCGCTTGCTCGCCGTCGATGCCCACTCTACAATCAACCTGGGTCGCCCCTCGACGCGCGGCGCACTGCGCCAGGCTGGGCACCTCTGAGGAGGTCAACGATGGACACTCTCCCCTTCCCCAAGGTTGTCTGTGTTTGCCTCGGTCTTCTGTTCCTGTCAGCCTGCGCTTCATCCACCGCGACCCCGCAAGTCTGGATCGACGTTCCCATCGACGGGCTGAAATCCCCGCCGGGAGCCTCCATACAGGTCGAAGGGCACGCCGCGGCGCCGGGAGGCGTCGCGCGAGTCGAGGTCTGGGTCGACGGTCAGCTGCTGCAGACCATCGCCTCGCCGCT
This sequence comes from Anaerolineales bacterium, assembly GCA_022866145.1. Lineage (NCBI taxonomy): Bacteria > Bacillati > Chloroflexota > Anaerolineae > Anaerolineales > Anaerolineales bacterium. The sequence continues at coordinate 1,848 of JALHUE010000443.1, forward strand.
GGCCGAGGGACCCGTCGCTCGGTACGCGGTTGACTGGAGGGCTCCTGAGGCAGGCACCCACACCATCGAGGCCATCGCCTTCTCTGCCGATGGGGCGGCCAGCATTCCTGACCAGGCGCGTGTGATCGTCGCCGCCGTGCCTCCCACGGACACGCCGACCCCGGTCGCGACACCCACCTTCACCCCGTCGCCGACTCCGCCGACCGGCATCGAGTTCTGGGCCGACCCGGCCAAGATCGTTGCCGGCGCATGCACCGATCTTCGTTGGCGGGTCCTGAACGCCACGTCGGTCCGAGTGGGCGGGACGAATGTCGACCCGGAGGGCAAGTACAACACTTGCCTGTGTAGCAATGAGACCTACACCCTGACGGTAGTCCTCCCGGATGGCACCGAGGAAGAGCGCCGCGTGGACATCGAGGTCGAGGGCGAGTGTAAGACGCCAACGCCAGC
>JALHUE010000444.1 GCA_022866145.1 Anaerolineales bacterium
CGCTTGACGATGTTGATCGGAATGGCGAAGCCGACCCCGGAGTTGGCGGCGTCGCCGCTGACGGTGAAGTTCTCAGTGCGGATGGCCCGGTTGACTCCGATCACCTGGCCGCCCTGGTTGAGAAGCGGCCCGCCGGAGTTGCCCGGGTTGATGGCGGCGTCGGTCTGAATGATGCCGCCGGCGGAGAAGGCGCTGCCGCCCGGCGCCTGACGCTCCGATTCCAGCGTGCGGCCCAGCGCCGACACGATGCCGACGGTCATGGTGCCCGCCAGGCCGAACGGATTGCCAATGGCGGCCACCGGGTCGCCCACGCGCACGCTGTCCGAGTCGCCCAGGGGCAGCGGAACCAGGTGCGAAGCTGGAAGGTCGACCTGGAGGACAGCCAGATCCGAATCGGGGTCCTTGCCCAGCAGTTCGGCCCAAGCCTTTATCCCCTGCGGAAAGTCGACCTCGATTTCCCTGGCTCCTTCGACGACATGATGGTTGGTCAGGATGTGTCCCTGGTCGTCGATGACGAAGCCGGTTCCCTGGCCGGTAGGGATTCGGCCATCATGGGGGGCGCCGACGTCGCTGTAGGTGAGGATCGCGACCACCCCTGGGCTGAGCTGCTGGTAGTGCGCCGCGAACCCTTCCAGGGGTAGGAGTTCGAGGGAATCCGCGGCGCTGGCTGCCAAGGTCGGGATGGCTTCGAGCTGAAACGGGGGAAGCTCACCGGTTTGTGGGAAGTCGGAAAATGTCAACCCGGTGGGGATCTGGGACGAGCAGGCGAGCATCGCCAGCGCCAGCGTAGAGCCGATCAGGATCAGGTGCGGGTGTCTCATCGTTGCGATTACCTCGGTTGGGCCGCCGGCGGTACCGGCACAAAGGCTAAGGCCTGCGGCCAGAGTTGGCCAGCTTCTCAAACAACTCTCTGTCAGTCGCCGAAAGCTGGGTCGGCAGGACGACTTTGAGACGGGCGAACAGGTCCCCCTGGCGCGCTGGGCTGCGCAGGTCGGGCATGCCCCGGCCCTTCAGGCGGAAGGTTTGTCCCGGTTGGCTGCCAGCCGGGACCCTGAGATGGACCGGTCCTCCCGGCGTGGGCACCTCCACCTGACCGCCCAGAACAGCTGTGTACAGGTCGGTCGAGATGTCGATGTACAGATCGTCGTCGCGGCGCTCAAACGGCGCGGGATCGACTTCAACGGAAAGGTAAAGATCGCCGGCGGACCCACTCGAGCGTTCGCCGTGCCCTGCAATCCGGACCCGGGTTCCGGTCGCCGCGCCGGGCGGGATCCTTACTTCGAGGCGCTTGCCATTCCGGTCAAGAACCCGGTTGGTTCCCTTGAAGGCCTCGGCCAGCGTCAGCCGGACGGTCTGGTCGAGATCCCGGCCGCGGACGGAGGGGCGGCCGTAGGCCGAACCGCCCTGTGCCATCATGCCGCCGAAGATGGCGTTGAAGAAGTCCGAGAAACCCCCGCCCAATAGGTCTCCCAGATCGCCCATCTCGACGTGCACTCGCCCGGGCCCGGCACCGGTCCACTGCGCCCAATCGAAGCCTCCCGGGGCGCCGCCCATGCGTTCCCAGGCGCGATACGAGCCGCCCAGCTGGTCATAGCGCGCCCGCTTGGCGGGATCGCCGAGGACGTCGTAGGCCTCGTTGATCTCCTTGAACCGCTCTTCAGCTTGCTTGTCGCCTAGGTTCTTGTCCGGGTGATGCTGCAGGGCCAGTTTGCGGTAGGCGCGTTTGATGTCGCTCTCGCTGGCGTTGCGGTCGACGCCTAGGAGCTTGTAGTAATCCTTGTAGTCCATCGATAGCCTGACTTCATTCTAAAGGGCGGCGGAATGGTAAGTCAAGCCGCAGCCCGGGGATTAAGCAGATTCTAACGGGGATCCCCCGTACCCGGCGAGGCCGCCTTGGGCGGAGACCGATCCTGCTCGGTATGGCAGCCAATGACTTCTGACAAGCGGCCGAGGGATGGCGCAACCGGGATCCGCCCGGGGCGGGACCCCCGGCACCCCCGGACAGACGGACCTGTCCGGCCGATCCGCGTCGCGGTCGCCCCGGGTAGCCTTCCATGCTATAGTATCCACATGGGACTGAACGCGTCTCGCGGTCGCGTCCTAGTCGTCGATGAGGATCCGGACGTGCTGGACTTCCTCGACCGCCAAGTGTTGCAGCCGCTCGGCTGCACCGTGGCCACGGCGGACGACAGCGGCGCCGCCATCCAGCACGCTCTGAATTTCGTCCCCGATCTGATTATCGCCAGCCTGACCCTTCCCGGCCTGAGCGGCAAGGACCTGCTCGTCGCCCTGCGTTCTCAGGGCATGGAAGTCCCGATGCTGGTCACGGCGTCGGAAGGCATGGAAGCGGACGCAGTTCAGGCATTCCGCCTGGGGGCGAGGGACTACCTGGTTAAGCCCTTGCGCGAGGCTGAGGTGGTCACGGCAGTCGAACGCGCCCTGAGCGATGTCCGCCTGCGCAATGAACGCCACCTACTGGCAGAACAGCTGGCCGAAAGCAACCGCGAGCTGGAGCGCAGGGTGCGTGAGCTTACAACGCTGTACGGAATCGGCAAAGCGGTCACCTCGACCACCAATCAGGGGCAGCTGTTCTCCAAGCTGATGGAGAGCAGCCTGTACGTGACCGAGGCCGGCATGGGGTGGGTGCTGCTCAAAGAAGAGCGGAGTGATCAGCTCGTGCTGCGCGCCCAGCGCAACCTGCCGCCGGCGCTGGCAGCCAAGCTCCATCAACCGTGGGACGACGGGGTGAGCTCGCTGGTGATGCTGTCGGGGGAAGCGTTGAACGTGTACGGCGAAGGCCTGGCCCAGTTCAAGCTCTCGCGCCTGGGCAAGGCGGCCCTGGTCGTTCCCATCAAGGTTCGCGATCAGGCGATCGGGATCATTTGCGTCGCCCGCCAGGAGCACCGCCCCTTCACCGAGCGCAATCAGGCAATGCTGGAGGCTGTCGCCGACTATGCCTCGATCTCCCTGGTCAATGCCCGCCTGTTCATGGCCCTGGAGACCCGGGCCCAGCGCTTGCAGCGCCTGGTGGACCAGGGAGGCGCCCACGTACAACTGGAGTGGCGGGATGGCCTGAGTCAGCAGGTGCGCAACGTGCAGGCCGACCTCGGACGCCTTCTCTCCGACGATCGCGCCGAAGGGCTGAAGCCCGAGCTCACCCAGCTCGGCAAACGGCTGGATCAGTTAGTCCAAGAGCTCTCGGACCTGCCGGCAGTTGCGGCCGGCGATCCGGTACCGGCCCCCAGAGAACCCGCTCTCTGAGTCGCCACAGAAGTACCATACTCCGCTCTGCCTGGCTGTGCTACGATGTTCGTCGCACGATCGATGATGGACGCGCCGCTGATCCTGGTCGCGGACGACAGCCGCGAGATCCTAACATTTCTGACCGATACCGTCCTCAAGCCGGCCGGCTATGCAGTCCAGGCGGTAGCTGACGGCCTGTCGGCATTCACCCTGGCCCGCGAACTCCACCCGGCTCTGTTGATCACCGATCAAAACATGCCCAACCTGACGGGCTTGGAGTTGATCCGCAGGCTGCGGAACGATCGGCCGCATTTCCCGGCGATCCTGATCACCGCCGAGGGTTCGGAAGCCCTGGCGGTGGAAGCCCTGCGGGCAGGTGCCAGCGATTATCTTGTCAAACCTTTCGAAGCCGACCAGCTGCTGGCGGCGGTTCGGCGGGCGCTGAGCGAGAGTCGCCAGTGGCAGTGCCTGTGCGATGCGCAGGCGCTCTCCGATGAAACTGCCGCCAACGTCAAGCGCCGGCTGGATGAGCTCGAGGTGCTGGCCCAGATCGGCCGGGCGGTCACGGCCATGCTCGATCTGGATACCATCCTCAAGACGGTTGTCGAGGCGGCGGTGAAACTGACTCAGGCCGAGGAGGGCAGCCTGCTGCTGCTGGATGAGCAATCCAGCGAGCTGTACATGCGCTCTTCCAAGAACTTCGACGAAGAGTTTGCCAGCACCTTCCGGCTGCGGGCGCAGGATTCCCTGGCCGGCCAGGTGCTCGCAACGGGAATGCCGGTCCTACTGGATGAGGGCTCGCCGCAGAAGATCAAGACCTCGTATTTGGTCCACTCCCTGCTCTACGTTCCGCTGCGGGTGCGCGGCCGAACCATTGGGGTTCTCGGCGTGGACAACCGCAAGGCGGGGCGCTCCTTGACGCAGGAAGACAGCACGGCCATGTCGGCCATCGCCGACTATGCCGCCATCGCCATCGACAATGCCCGGTTGTACCAGAAGACGGAAGCCGACCTGCGCAAGTTGGAGACGGTGCTTACGCAGACCGAGGATGCCGTGCTGCTGGTGGACCTGGAGAACCGGCTGCTGATGGCGAACGGGTCGGCCTGCCAGGCGTTCGGAGTCGATGGAGTGCTAATCGGCCGATCGCTTGTCGAATCCTTCGACGACCCCAGCCTGCTCGAGCTGGTGCGCGCCCCGGGTCACCTTCCGCGGCGCAGCGAAATCCAGGGCGCCGATGGCCGCATCTTCAATGCCCAGCGTACCCCGATCCCCGGGGTGGGCCAGGCGGTGGTGATGCAAGACATCACGCACCTGAAGGAGCTCGATCGGATCAAGTCGGAGTTCGTGACGACGGTCTCCCACGATCTGCGCTCGCCCTTGACGGCGATCCTGGGGTACGTCGAGTTGATTGCCCGGGCTGGGTCTGTGAATGAACAGCAGACCGAGTTCATCCGCCGGGTCCAGGTGAGCGTCGAGCACATCACCGCCCTGATTAGCGACCTGCTCGACCTCGGCCGAATCGAGGCTGGGCTGGACTCGGCCATGGAACAGGTTCTGCTGCCGATTCTGGCGCGCTACGCCGTTGAGGGACTGCGGGGCGCGGCCGAGACCCGTGGCCTAACGCTGGAGGCCGACCTTCCCGACGATCTGCCCCTGCTGTCGGGGGACCCGATTCGGTTGCGGCAGATGATCGGCAACCTGATCGAGAACGCCATCAAATACACCCCGGATGGCGGCTGTGTGCGGGTCGATGCCTATGCCGACCAGGACCAAGTGATCCTGCGGGTCTGGGACACCGGCCGCGGGATACCGGCCGCCGATCAGCCGTACCTGTTCGACAAGTTCTACCGCGCCGGGAATGTCTCGGCCGACACCAAGGGTACCGGACTCGGCCTCTCGATCGTCAAATCGATCGTCGATCACCATCACGGCCGGGTGTGGGTCGAGTCGACCCAGGGGAAGGGAAGCTGCTTCAGCGTGGTGCTGCCGGCCGTCGTCAGCTGACCGCCGGTGCGAAGAAGACCAACGGCGTGCACGGCCGCCAAGCCGTGCATGTGGGTTAAAGCAGCCTCCGCCGGGGCGGTGAGGGGGTAACCCAGCGGAGGCTTTCGCCAAAGGAGGAGACAGCGATGAGTAGCGGGTTGTCCCGGCTCACGTCTCCGGACGCTATAATACGCCGGGTGCCGCGACGGTGACAGGGTTGAAGGTCATCGGCGCCCGATGACATTCTTCGATTTGACTTGCAGGCGACCGAGGCGGTGGCCCGGATCTCGGCTCCGCCCCTTGCGGACCGGTGGTGGTGGCAGGCAGCACGGATTGGCGAGCGCGAGATGATCTGCAGCGTCGGCTGACCCGGCTTGGGGTGACGCCCCGACCGGCGGTCGACGCCTCTGCTCGGCGCCTCGCGCTGGACGAGGCCGCCTCCGGCCATGGCTCGCGGATGGCGAGTGGCTCGGTCCAGGAGACGCCCTTCGGGCCGGCCTGGGTGATCGAACAGCGGTTCCCGCTTCACCTTGGGCATGGGCATGGCCCGTTGAACGACATTCTGTCGGTGGACCCTGCAGACGCCGCCCGCGTCGCCGGGCGCCCACAGCTGGCCGAAGCTCCCGTCGAGCAATGGTTGTTTCTAGATACCGAGACGACCGGCCTGGCCGGTGGCGCCGGGACGCTGGTGTTTCTGGTCGGCGTGGGAGCCATCCAGGCCGAGACCTTCAGTCTCAGACAGTTCTTCCTCCGCTCGCCGATGGAAGAAGCCGGGATGCTGCAGGCGCTGTGGGAGGACCTCGGGGGCGCCGCGGGCTTGGTGACTTTCAACGGCGCTGCCTTCGACCTACCCCTGCTGGAAACGCGCTATCGGATTGCTCACCGCAAGGAAACCCGGCTGACGGATCGCCCCCATCTGGACCTGCTGCATCCCTCCCGCCGGTTGTGGCGCAGGTCGCTTCCCGACTGCAGCTTAAGCACGCTCGAACGCCGGGTGCTGGGGGTGGAACGAACGCTGGCCGACGTTCCCGGCGCGCTGATTCCGGAGCTGTACCTGGGCTACCTGCGGACGGGCGACCCAGCCGCCATGGAGGGCGTGCTGTACCACAACACGCTGGATATCCTCTCGCTGGTTCGCCTGGCGCCCGAGGTCGTCAGCCGGTTCACCGGTGCGCAGCTCGGCGGACTGTCCGGCGCCGAAGCGCTGGGAGTGGCTGGCTGGCATCGGGCAGCGGGAAGGCGCGAGGCTGCCGGCGCGGCTTTCCAGATCGCCGCCGTTTCAGAGGATCCCCTGGTTCGCTTGGCCGCCTTCCGACATTTCAGCACCGATCTGCGCCGTGAGCGCCGCTTCGATGAGGCCCTCTCGTTCTGGCACGCATGGCACGCGTTGGCGCCAGATGATCCGCAGCCGTGCCTTGAGCTGGCGAAGCACTACGAATGGAGGGTGCAGGACTGCGCTCAGGCGCGCCTATGGGCGCAGGAGGCAATGGTCGCCCTCAGCCACCGACCCGACGACTGGCGCCGTGCCCAGGCTTGGGGCGAACTGGAGCACCGGTTGAGCCGCCTGGCCAAGAAGCAGCCCTCGAACCTGCCTGCTTAGCGGCACACCGCCTGCCGGCCTTCCCTTTCAGAGAATCCCGCTTGTTGGGTCTCTGCCCCAGCTGACGTGCCCCCGCGCAGTCGCATTTACGGCTTGCTTGACATGCAGTATGAAATGCTCCGCATGAAGTGCCTGAGGTTCCGAATGGAAATCTTGGTTCTGTCCACGGTGATCGTACGCGCTGCCGGAACGGCCGAGGTAGCTCTGGGGATGCCTCCACCGCCCCTGCGCCGGCTGGAGGCCAGGAGGGGTGGGCAACAAACCGGCGGAGAAGCTGCCGATGCCGCCGGTAGAGAGACGGGCGCTAGTCAGCCTGTTGGTCGGGGTGGCTGCCACCGCAGCCGCCATCCGGTTGGTGATGGCGATCGGGCCCGAGCTGATTCTGAGTGACTCGAATCTCAGATTGTTGGCGACAAGGCTTGCCCTCGCCGGTTGGCTGGGGCCGGCCTGCTTGGACATCCTGGGGCGCAGCGTGTGGCGGCAACCCGGCGGCCGTGTGGTCATCGATGAGCGAGATGTGCGCATCTTGGAGCGTGCACCAAGCACACGGGTCAGGGCGCTGATCGTTTGCCGCGTCATGGGTGGGTCTGTTGAATGAGTCCTTCCTGGGTGCGGCCTGGGGCCGGTGTTCTTCCTCGCCTTGAGCTCTGGTCCCGTCGGTTGATCGCCAGGCTGGCCCTACCCATAGGCTTCCTGCTCGGCTACCGGCGAGGAGCACCATGCCGAAGGCAATCCGCCGCAACCGAATTCGTCGGCTGGGTTTCGAGCACGATGAGGTGAGCCAGCCGGAACTTGCCGACCCGGTCGGATGCAGGCGGCAGAATATCCTGGCTGTGGAGTAGGAAGAAGTACGCCGCCTCTCCGGCCCTGGCCTTCCGCATGGCCCGGGCCTCAGCCGCGGCGTGGAAGCGCTCTTCGAGTTCGACGAAGGATGAGATCGAGGCCGGAGCCTCAGGCGGTCTGCCCGTTCAGCTCCAGGCGGACTGCCCGATACAGGTTTTCGGCCTTCAGTTCGTGGAGTGTATAGCACGGTCCGCCCAACCGTTCGCCCAGCGTCTGGGCCAGCCCCTGGTCGAAGGCGGCGTGCTCCATGTTGATGACAACAGCTCGGATCCCGGCCTGGCGGATCTGCTCAGCGACCTGATGCGCTTCTTCCTGCGGAGGCAGGCCTCCCACCGAGACATTCCCCGCGCCGTCTGTCAGCAAGATCATCAGCGGCAGGACGTCGGGGTGTGAGGACTTCTCCTGCTGGAAGGTCTCGAACGCCAGCATCAAGCCGGCGGACAGTGGCGTTTTGCCCCCGACCGGGATGTCGGCCAGGGCGCGTTGGGCCAGCATTACGGAATTGGTGGGCGAAAGCACGGTGAGGGCACGATCCTTCTGGAAGACGACCAGTCCCACCCGGTCCCGGCGTTGGTAGGCGTCCGTCAGCAAGGAGAGGATGGCGCCCTTGGTGGCGGACATGCGCTCGGCGACGGCCATCGACCACGAGGCATCCACTACGAACAGGATCAGGTTGGCGGCCTTGCGTACGCGCACTTTGGCTTTCAAATCGGCCGGTAGAATGGCGAACGCTACCTGTTTGCGTTGCTCAGCGCGCTCGATCTGGTGAGGGGCGGCGGCCCGCAGGGTGGCGTCGAAGGCGATGTCGGTCTCCTTTGGCCGGGCCTGGCGGGCGCGGACATAGCGGCCGCGCTTGCGATCGGTGCGGGTCTGGGTGCGCCGGCCGCCGGTACGGCGGGTCAGGCGGTCGAGTTCACCGGTCAGGCGGCGCGGGGCGAAGGTGGAACCGATCTCGATTGGAGTCCCGCCATCCCACCAACGGGCCTGCGTCCTATCGAACGGCGATTGGCGGCTGGGATCAGGCTGACCGAGCAGGGGGAGGTCGTCAGGCGACTTGGGGATTACGGCCGGAGGGGACTGGCTTTTTTTTTATCTTCGGCCCCGGCATCCTGTGGGTGCATGTCGTCTTCGCTCGGGGTCCCCTGAGCCTGGGCTTGCTCCAGTCGAGCTTGCAGGTCGTCCAGGTCGAGCTCCCCCTGTTGGAATGGGCCCCGGCGCATCCGGTGGGGCAAGGCCAGCTCGGCCGCCATCAGGATGTCGTGCTCGGCGATGGCCGTCCGGCCGTCGAGGGCGGCCTGGGCGCGAGCTGCCTTGAGGATTACCAGATCGGCACGGTGGCCATCGACGTGCAGGGAGGAGGTCAGGGCTGCAATTGAAAGCAGATCGCGTCGGGAGTATGTGACACCGTCCACAAGGCTGCGGGCGGTATCGATCTTCTGTGAGAGGGCTCTCTCGGACTCCATCCAGGCGTTGCGGAACCGCTCGGGGTCGGCTTCGAAGTCCAGGTTCCGCTCCATAATCGCCACCCGATCCCGTGGATCGGTCAGGCCCCGGATGTCGACGGACAGGGCGAAGCGGTCCAGCAGCTGCGGCCGAAGGTCGCCCTCCTCGGGGTTCATCGTCCCCACCAGGATGTAGCGCGCCGGGTGGGCGAACGAGATGCCCTCGCGCTCGACAATGTTCATTCCCAGGGCGGCCGAGTCGAGCAGCAGGTCGACGACGTGATCGTCGAGCAAATTGACTTCATCGATGTAGAGCAGGCCGCGGTTGGCCGAGGCCAGCACGCCGGGCTCGAAGCGGCGCTCGCCTCGCTGAATGGCGACCTCGATATCCAGGGTGCCGACGACGCGGTCCTCGGTGGCAGAAACCGGCAGGTCGACGAAAGAGGTGTGGCGCATCTCGACCGGCAACTGCTCGCCGGCGGCGCTGCGCTCGCGGCACTCGGTGCACCAAGTGGTCGGACGTTCCGGGTCGCAGTCAAAGCGGCAGCCGCTCACCACCTGCACATCCGGCAGCAAGGCGGCCAGCGCCCGGGCGGCCGTGGACTTGGCGGTGCCTCGCTCGCCGCGAATGAGGATCCCGCCGATGCGGGGATTGACGGCGTTCAGCACCAGGCCGCGGAGCATGCGCTCCTGGCCGACAATTGAGGTGAAGGGGAAGACGATAGCCAATGCGCGGGTCTCTGCCGGCATTATACCGCGCCCGGGTCCGGCGGAATCGAGTGAGGTTGTCAGGACGTGTGTTCCCTCTTATAATGGCCGTCCAGTCTGTCGTGGAGTAAGCCGTCTTGAGCGATCCAACTGAGCAGCAGGTCGGGGGAGAGCAGGGCACCGAGGAGCCGATGGACCAGGCCTCGGCCATGGACGCCCTGCTCGAGGGCGAGGGCTATGATCTTGAGTCGCCTCGCCGGGGCGAGATTCGCACCGGAACCATTGCCCGGGTGTCGGATGGGGACATCCTGGTCGACATTGGGGCCAAGTCCGAAGGCCTGATTCAGGCGCGCGAGCTTGAGCACCTGTCCGAGGAGCGGCGGGCTGAGCTCGTCGTCGGCAAGGAAATCGGGGTGTATGTTCTGCGCACCGGCGGCCACGACGGCGAGATCCTGCTGTCTCTGGCGAAGGCAGATGAGGAGCGGGATTGGGGCGAGGCCGAGCGCCTGATGGGCTCCCAGGAACCCCTGTATGCCAGCGTCGGCGGCTACAACAAGGGCGGGCTAGTCGTTAAGCTCGGCAATCTGCGCGGCTTCGTCCCCGCCTCTCAGGTCAGCCTGTCGCGCCGGCGCCGGGCGGACGGCGACTCCCCGGACAAGCGCTGGGGCAAGATGGTAGGCGAGGCGATTGTCGTCAAGGTGGTTGAAGTTGACCGCCGGCGCAACCGGCTGATCCTCTCCGAACGGGCCGCCGCCAAGGAAGCCCGCAAGATGCTCAAGGAACAGCTGATTGGCGAACTCAAGCCCGGGGATATCCGCCAGGGCCACGTGATCAGCCTGGCGGACTTCGGCGCCTTTGTGGACATCGGCGGGGCGGATGGCCTGGTGCACCTATCGGAGATCTCGTGGAAGCGGATCGGACACCCGAAGGAGGCGCTCGAGGTCGGCCAGGAGGTCTCGGTTAAAGTCCTGAGCGTCGATTCCGATCGCAATCGAATCAGCCTATCGATGCGCGAGCTTGAGCCGGATCCGTGGGAGACGGTCACCTCGCAGCTGGTCGAGGGGCAGTTGCTAGAAGGCACGATCACCAAGCTGACCAAGTTTGGTGCTTTCGCCAGCATCAAGGGGCTGGAAGGCTACGACATTGAAGGCCTGATCCACATCTCGGAGCTGTCTGATCGCCGCATCGAGCACCCGAAGGAAGCCGTGAGCGAAGGCGAGACCCTGCCGATGCGGGTGATCAAGATCGACGGCGAACGGCGCCGCATCGGCTTGAGCGTGAAGCGGGTGGACTCGCCCGAGTACGCCGAGATTGACTGGCAGGCGGCGGTGCGCCAGCCCCTCCCGGAGGAGGAGCCGGCCAGCGAGGGCGACGAGGACTTTGACGCTGAACTGGAGCAGGCCGAGCATCTGGAGATGTCCGACGAGCCGGAAGAACAGCCGCCGCCGCAGGACCCGGAATCGCTTGACTGAGCATCGGCGTAGCCAGTGGCAGGCGGCCGGGAGACCCCCGGCCGCCTGATTGCTTAATGGAGGATCAGACTTGGCCGGAGGGTCTCGACATCTTTGGTAGAATGGGAGTCGACTTGGCCGATTTCAAGTCGGCCCGGAGGGACCTGCTGTGTCCGACAAGCTGGAGCGATTCACGCAGCGTGCCCGTCGTGTGCTGAGTCTGGCCCACGAAGAGGCCGAGCGCATGCATCACAACTACATTGGGACCGAGCACCTTCTGCTCGGGTTGATTCGAGAAGAGGGCGGGGTGGCCGGTCGCGTCCTGCGCGAGCTCGGGCTTGAGCCGGCGCGCCTGAAGGAGATGGTCGAACGCCTGACCGGTATCGGACGCCACAGCGGCGGGCGGATCGAGCTGGCTCCGGGCACGGAGCAGGTTCTGCAGCTGGCGATCGAAGAGGCCCGGCGCATGGGCCACCACTACATCGGCACGGAGCACCTGCTGCTCGGCCTGGTCCGGCAGCCGGAAGGTGTGGGTGTGGACGTGCTGCGCCGGCTGGGAGTGACCCCCGAGCAGGTGCGGCGACAGACTCGACGGGTGCTGCAAGAATCGCCGAGCCGCCGCCAACCGCAGGCCGCACCCAGCACCGCCAAACCCAAAGAGGCGGGGGCCAAGACCCCGCTGGTGGATCAGCTGGCGACCGATCTGACCTTGCTGGCCGAGGAAGGCAAGCTCGACCCGGTGATCGGACGCCAGACCGAGATCGAGCGCGTCATCCAGATTCTGGCCCGGCGAACCAAGAACAACCCCGCTCTCATCGGGGAGCCGGGGGTAGGCAAGACGGCGATCGTCGAAGGCCTGGCGCAGCGGATCGTGGCCGGCGAGACGCCGGAGCCGCTGCTCGGCAAGCGGGTGCTGCAGCTGGACGTGGGATCGCTGGTCGCCGGAACGATGTACCGCGGCCAGTTTGAAGAGCGGCTGAAGCGGGTGATTGACGAGCTCAAATCCTGCGGCGCCATTCTGTTCATCGATGAAGTCCACATGCTGGTGGGCGCCGGCTCGGCCGGCTCGTCGGTGGACGCTGCCAACATCCTCAAGCCGGCGCTGTCGCGGGGCGAGCTGCAGGTGATCGGTGCCACTACCCTCGACGAATACCGCAAACACATCGAAAGCGACGCGGCGCTGGAGCGCCGCTTCCAGCCGGTGACGGTCGAAGAACCGAGCGTGGCCGAGACGATCGACATCCTGCGCGGGGTGCGCCGGCCGTACGAAGAGCACCACAAACTGGTGATCACCGACGAAGCCCTCGAGGCGGCCGCCAATCTCTCGGCTCGCTACATCACCGGACGCTTCCTGCCGGACAAGGCGATCGACCTGATCGACGAGGCCTCATCCCGCGTTCGGATGTACAAGAACCCGGCTGCCAAG